>DASWMA010000440.1:0-38441 GCA_036399995.1 Longimicrobium sp.
GAGGGGGCGAGGGGGCGAGGGGGCGAGGGGGCGAGGGGGCGAGGGGGCGAGGGGGCGAGGGGGCGAAGTGTGGATCTGCGCGCCCGAGGCGGGTAAGGGCGATTGAAATCGCTGCAACAACTACACGAAGTCCGCCTTCGCGGACTACAAGGTGTCGTGCAGCTGCGGCATCCGCGCGCGGAGCAAGCTTCCGTGTTCTCGCGTCGGGTGCGGGGGGCTTGCTGCATGGCCGTGCGGGCCGGAGGCGGGCGCGGGATGCACGTCGGTTCCGCTGTCCGTGGCGGCGGCGGACCAGGCGGCGGGGTCGGCGAGGTGCGCGAGCAGGCGATACATGGCTCCTCCAGCGTCGCGGGCGCGGCGCGCAGATGATGGTGGCCGGGCGGCGTCGCGTCGGCCCGGACGAACGACGGGACTCAGCCTGCCAGCGTGCGGAAGTAGTCCTCGAGCCGCCGGGTGCCGTGCGCGGGCGCCACGCAGTCCACCTGGCTCACCTCGGCGCCGAAGGCGAGGAGCGCGGCCAAGCGCGGGTTGAGCGGCCTGGCCACCACCGCCGCGGCGCGGAAGAAGCCGGGCGGCACGCGCGTGAGCTTCGGTTCGCGGCCCAGCGCGCGGAACGCGGCGCGGACGATCTCGGCGCGGGTGAGCGTCTCGGGGCCGCCGGCGGGCACCTCGCGCGCGCCGCCGGCCAGCGCGTCGGCGCAAACGCGCGCCAGGTCGGCCTCGTGGATCGGGTTGGTGCGCGCCTCGCCGCTCCCGATCACGATGCCACGGCCGCGCTGCGCCATCTTCACCATCTCCCCAAAGAACGAGAAGAAGCCGGTGGGGCGGATGACCGTGTGGTCCACGCCCAAGCCGGCCAGCTCGTCCACGAAGCGCTCGTGCGCGTCCGTGTACGCCAGGTGCCGCATCGCCCCGCCGCCGTACACCGAGACGTAGGCGAACCGGTGGACGCCCGCCGCGCGCGCCGCCGCCAGCAGGTTGCGGTTGCCGCCCCAGTCCACCTCCAGCGGGCCGCGTCGGTCGCGCAGGTCGTTCAGGTCCATCGAAGCGCCGGCGCACGAGAACACCCGGTCCACCCCGGCGCACGCCGCCGGCAGCGACGTGGGATCGAGCAGGTCGCCGCGCACGGCCTCGTCCACCAGCCCCGTCAGACGCTCCGGCCGACGCGACAGAGCACGAACCCGGTAGCCGCGCCGCCGCAGCTCGCCCACCACGTGACGCCCGAGCTGCCCCGAGGCGCCGGCCACCAGCACACGCTCCATCCCCGCCCCCGTGGTCCGGGTTCCGAAACGAAACCGCCGCGCCTCGATCTTTCGAGGCGCGGCGGCAATCTGTGCTCCGGCGATCGGGGGGATGATCGGAGGACCTCCGCGTCCCCGTCACGAATCTCCCGACGACCCGGCGGGCGCGTGTGGGGAGATTCCCTGCCCGGGTGGGGGATGGTCGATCCGGCGGGGGGTGCGCTGGCGAGGAAGGGCGAATGAATTCGCTGCAACAACCACACGAAGTCCGCCTTCGCGGACTACCGGCTGATGTGCAGCCGCTACATCGGGGCTCGAAAAAAGACTCCCTGTGTTCTCCCCTCGGAAGCGCGGAAGCCGGTGGGCGTGCTCGATCGTTTCGGCAGCGCCGGGGCCAGTAGTCCGCGAAGGCGGACTTCGTGTCGTTGTTGCCGCGAATTCATTCGCCCGGCCAGGTACCGCCGCGTATCAGAACAGCGAGATCTGGTCGGCGATCTGGCGCGGGTCCACGGGCGATTCGCCCAGCAGGCGCTGGAGCGCGCGGGCCGACGAGGGGCTGTGGCCTTCGTAGTGGTTGTTGAAGTAGCCGAAGATGTCGACGCCGCGCGTGCGCAGCCCGGGGAGCACGCTGCCCCACTCGTCGGTCTGGCCGCCGCGGTCCACCTGCACGTGCGAGAAGTCGGTCAGGTCGCGGTTGGGGCCCATCCAGCGCAGGTAGTGGAAGCCGGCCGTGGGCTGCAGCGCCAGCTCCAGCACGGTGTCGCGCGGCATCCACTTTCCATCGCTCAGCGCCAGCGCCACGCCGTGCTCGCGCAGCAGCGGCAGCAGGTCGGCCAGCACGTCGGGCCGCGTCCACTTCTCCTGCCGCAGCTCCACCGCGAAGCGCAGGTCGCGCGGGAGCGTGGGGAGGAACGATTCCAGCGCGTCGAGCTGGTGCGGCCCGAACTCGGGCCCCATCTGCACCAGGATCGGCCCCAGCTTGGGGCCCAGCAGCCGCGCGCGCTCGATGAACAGCTCGGTCTCGTCGTGCGTGCGGCGCAGGTGGCGCTCGTGGGTGATCTCCTGCGGGAGCTTCAGGGAGAAGACGAACCCCTCCGGCGTCCGCCGCTCCCATCCGCGCACCGAGTTCACCGGCGGGATCGCGTAGAAGGTCGAATCGACCTCCACCGTGTGGAACGCCCGCGCATAGAGCGAGAGCATGTCGGCCGGGCGCGTGCCCTCGGGGTAGAACGGCCCCACCCACGCGGCGTAGTTCCACCCCTGCGTCCCGATCAGCACCCGTCCCGCCACGCGGCGTATCTCCTGCTCAAGTGGTGAAGAGGTAGACGAGGTGAACAGCAGGAGTCGTGCGCAAGCGTCCGTCCCGCCGGCGCGGACGGCATCCTCGCGGGAGGGGAGGGCGATTGAAATCGCTGCAACAACCACACGAAGTCCGCCTTCGCGGACTACCGGGTGATGTGCAGCCGCTACATCGGCGCTCGGAAGAAGCCTCTCGCCTCGGAAGCGCGGAAGCCGGTGCCGTGCTCGATCGTACCGGCAGCGCCGGTGCTTGCAGTCCGCGAAGGCGGACTTCGTGTGGTCGTTGCCGCGGATTCATCCGCCCGGGCGGCGCCGCGGCAATCGGCCCGGCCGGCTCGATCGAGCGGGACTACCGCCCGAGCCGCACCTTCACCACCACCTTCTTCACCGCATCCCGGCCCCCGGCCATGCAGCCGGGCTTGTGCGCGTCGCCGGGGTGGAAGAACGCCAGGGCGCCTGCGCGCATCAGCAGCGAGCTGGAGACCCTGGGCTCGGCGTAGAACACGATGTCCTTCGCCGCGTCGTACGGGACCTCGGCCTCGAGCCCGTCCACCGGGGTGTGCAGGATTCGCTCGGCGCCGCGGGCCACGTACTGCAGGTCCAGGTACACGCGGTGCGTTTCGAAGCGCTTCTCGGTGGCGGGCCCGGTGTCGTAGCTCGACACCAGCGCGAACACGTCGTCGCCGTCGATGTCGTAGCGCCCGTCGGGCGTGGCGGGGTCGAAGGCGCGCAGCCACGCCAAACCTTCGGCGACGCCGGGGTGCAGCGAGGCGTACGCGTCCGCCTCGGCCAGGGTGGTGAGGATCATCCGCCGCCGCCCGTCTCCACGTGGTCGATCCCCTGCGCGGTGATGCGCACCGTCAGGCCGTGGCTCCCGGATTTCCGGATGAAGCCGTGGTCTTCGTGGTAGCGCACCACGCGCTCGGCATCCTGCCGCGAGATCCCGATCTCGGCTGCGAGCTCGTAGCCGTCCTGGTACTCGCTCTCACCGCGCTCGCTGTGCTCGTACAGGATCTCCAGAAAGCGCCGACGGGCTTCCCGCCGGCGGCTCACCTCTTCGTCGTTCATCACATCGGCGTGTAGAAGACGTGCGTCCAGCGCCCGGCGGCCACCCCCACGCCGTGGCGGGTGAGGCCGCAGTTCTCGATGTTCCCCCGGTGCCCGGGGCTTTCGAGCCAGCTGCGCACCACCTCGCGCGCCGTGGGCTGCCCCAGCGCGATGTTCTCGGCGAGCATGCGAAACCCGGCGCCCTGCGCGCGCAGCCGGTCCACCATCGTCCCCCCGCCGGGCGAGGTGTGCGAGAAGAAGTTGCGGCGCGCCATGTCGTCGCTGTGCGCCTGCGCCGCGCGGGCGGCCGCGGCGTCCCACACCAGCGCCGGGCACCCTCTGCGCGCGCGGTGCTCGTTCACCAGCCGCGCGACCTCGGCCGTCTGCTCGTTCGCCGTCATCGTCTCTCCCGCCGGTCCGCCGCCGCCGCTGGCCGGCGCGGGCGCCGGGAACGGGGCCGGCAGCGGGGCCACGCCCCCGCACGCGGCCAGCAGCAGCGCGGCGGCGGCGGGGCGGGCCAGGCGGAGCACCGGGTTCGCGTTCATCTGTCCAGCTCCTTGAGCAGCGCGGCCATCCGCAGGTCGTAGGGGTCGGCGGATGGGTCGTCTTCGGCCGGCTCGTAGTTCTCCTGCGGCGTCTCGAGGATCAGCGGCACGCCGCGCGAGCGCTTGTCCTTCAGCAGCCAGGCGAACGGGTCGCGCCCGATCTGCCCGTCGCCCAGCAGCACGTGGCGGTCGCGGTTGCTGCCCAGCGCGCCCTCGCTGTCGTTCAGGTGGAAGAACCCCGGGGGCTCGCCCGTGGCCTCCTCGAACTCGTCCAGGATCTCGCCCAGCCGCGCCTGCGAGGCGTTGATGTCGTAGCCCGACGCGAACAGGTGGCAGGTGTCGAGCCCGTAGCCGGTGCGCTCGCGCAGCGCGTCGGGCACGTGGCGCAGGATGTCGGCGACCTCGGCGGCGGTGCGGCCGAGGGTCTTCCCCGCGCCGGCGGTGTTCTCCACCAGCAGCCGCGTCTTCCCGTCCACCGCCTTCAGCGCGGCGGTGATCGCCTTGGCCACGCGCTGGGCCGCGGCCGCGGTGTCGCCGTCGCTGGCCGAGCCGGGGTGGAAGCACACCTGGCCGATGCCCAGCGTGGTGCTGCGCTCCATCTCCTTGGCCAGCCCGGCGGCCGCGCGCTCCCACTTGGCGGGGTCGGCGGTGGCCACGCTCAGCACGTAGGCGCCGTGCACCACCACGTGCTCGGGCTTGATCCCGGTTTCGTCCAGCGCGGCCTGGAAGCGCTCCACCCGCTTGGGGCTGATCCCGGACTTGTCGCCGTAGAAGGTGGGCTTGGCGGTGAAGATCTGCACCGCGCGCAGCCCGGCGCTGGCCGCGCGCCGCGCCGCCATGTCGATCCCTCCCACGTCCACCGCGTGCGTGCCGAAGATGTGTGGCATTCGATGATCCAGGTGTCGTCTGGTAGCCTCGGTTCTGGTCCGAGCGCCGCGTGGCCCTCTCCCCCCGACCCGCCCCCGACCCCTCCCCCCAAACTGCTCGGGGACGCTGGGGAGGGGGGATTCGCACGAGGACTAGCTTCGGCGCATGCCGCGGCGGGCCCCCTCCCCCCGGCCCCCTCACCCCGCTCCGCGGGGGAGGGGGTGAACAGCAACTGCGAGAGCCTTGGGCGATCCGGAACGGCGTCTCGTCTCCAGCAACGCCGGTGCCGCTTCGCAACCGACCGTAGTGCTCCCCTCCCCCCGCGGAGCGGGGGGAGGGGCCGGGGGAGGGGGGCCGGCCGGCGCTCGGACTACGTCCCGAGGTGACACGTCGAGGTCGATCTTACCCCGCGCCCCCCGCCGTGCCCTCCAGCACCTCGCGCAGCCCCGCGTACCAGCGCGCCTTCTCGGCGAACGGGATCATCGCCAGGCCGCTGGGGCTGGGCACCACGTAGTCGGCCACACCGGGAACCAGCGCCGTCGGCTGCAGCCCCCACGGCGCGCTCGCCACGCCGGCGGCGCGCAGATACACGCCCTTGCCGTTGTAGGCCACCACCTTCGGCCGCAGCTCCGCCACCAGCCGCCGCACCCGCTGCACGCCCGCGCGGAACTCGGCCGCGGTCACGTCGCTGGCGGCGCGGGTGGGGCGCTTCACCAGGTCGGTGATGCCGATCCCCATCCCCGGAAGCAGGTGGTCTTCCTCGTAGCGCAGCTTGCGCGGGGTCAGCCCGCCCGCGGCCAGCAGGTCCCAGAAGCGGTTGTTGCGGCCGGCGTAGTAGCGCCCCAGGCGGGCGGCGCGCAGGCTGGGGTTGAAGCCCACGAACAGCAGGCGGACGCCCGGCCCCAGCAGGTCCGGAAGCGTCCGCAGCCGCTCCCCCTCGAACTCGTAGTCGATGGAGAGGAAGTCGTCGTCGGGGAGGATGATCATCGGCCCCGGCTCATCGGGTTGGGCTCGCTCCGCGGGGGCACGGGGCGGATGAATCCGCGGCGGCACGGGGCGGATAAATCCGCGGCAACGACTACACGAAGTCCGCCTTCGCGGACTGCCGGCCCCGGCGTTGCCGACGCGTGCGAGCGCGCCACCGGCCCCGGCGCTTCCGACGCGAGAACATCGAAGCATCGTTGCGTGCCGCCGCGAGCCGGCCGCACGTCAGCCTGGAAGTCCGCGCAGGCGGGCTGCGTGCCGTGGTAGCCGCGACTTCAGCCGCATCTTCACCATCGACATCGGGCGACGCGGACCTCGCGTCTCACCCGCCCTGCGCGCCGCGGCACAGCTCGCGGAGGCGGTCTTCGGCGCCCTCCAGCTCGGTCACGCGGCGGCGCACGTCGGCGGTCGACGCGTGGTTCGGCAGCTCGGCCTTCACCTCGCCGCCGCCGGTGCGGGGGAGGAACACCACCGTCACCTTCCACCCCTCCACCCCCGTGGCCTTCCGAGCCACCAGGTCCACGCTGTACTCGGTGCCGTCCACCTCCAGCCGGTTCGCCAGGCGGTGCTCCTTCCACGAGGAGCTCCTGGAAAGAGCCATCGTCGCGCCTCTCTCGTCGGTCGTTCGGTTCGTTCCGCGCGCCGCCGGAAGGGCGGGGCGGTTGTCGGCGCGGGGCGGGGGCTGCATCTTTCATCCACCCGGCCCCGCGGGCGCCGTTCCGCGGCGCCGGGGCCAAGATAACCGGCCGCGGCGGCCCCCGCCAAACGGCCCACCACCCACCCGCCTCACCCGCCAAGACCTCATGGCCGCGCCCCTCCTGTGGCACCAGCGCCTTCCCGAAGACACCGAGCGCGAGCTGGAGCGCGCCGAGGCCGCCGCCCACGAAGAGATGGTGGAGACGCACGCCCACCTCGCCTGCGACCTGGTGGGCATCCTGGCCCCCCGCATGCCCTTCGACGAGGCGATCGACCGCTACCTCGAAAGCATGGGGCTGGAAGGCGACGAGGCCGAGGCGGTGGGCACCCGCGCCGTCACCCTGCTGGACGAGCAGGAGATCCGCGAAGACCTGGCGCGCGAGGGCACCCGCGGCTGGGGCTTCGACTGGCGCTACGCCACGCCCATCGGCGCGCTCCGCTTCATCCAGCGGCAGCGCAAGCGCAGCGCCGAGGAAAGCCTGTGGCTGGAGCTGGCCGCCGCCCGCGCCGAGGAGAAGCTGGCCGACGCGCACGCCGCCAAGGCACGCGAGTTCGTGGAGATCCTGAAGGACGAGGTCGACCCCACCACGGCGGTGGAGCACTACGTGGAGCGGCTGCGCCTTCCCGAGATCCGCTCGCGCATCGTGTACCAGCGCGTGCTGGCCCAGCTCGCCGAAGAGGGGCTGCTCCCCCGGCTCCCCGACGAGGACGACGACCAGGCACCCGCCGCCGGGGCCGACGCGGAGCCCGCCGGCGAGCACCCCGCGCAGCCCGGCGCGGCCTGAGCCGGCGCGCCGGCACCACCCGTCTGGACGGCTGGAAAACGGCTCAGCATGGACCTTGCACCCCGCCCGCGTCAGCGCGCGGGGTGCGCCTGCGTACAGGGGACATAACGGAGACGGAACGGCACCGATGACCACACGGTTCACGAAGGGCGCCGCCACCGCGGCGGCTCTGGCGCTGCTGCTGGCGGCGTGCGGCGGCGACAACGGCGGCGGGGAGAAGGACGGCGGCGACACCACGGGCGCCGCGGCCACCGCCGGCGGCGACACCGCGGCGAAGGGGCAGGCGCCCGCCGGCGGCGGGCAGCAGGCCGCCGGGCCGGGGCAGGACAACGGCCCCAAGGCCAAGGTCGGGCCCAACGAGCTGGGCCGCATCCTGGTGCTGGAGTACCACCGCATCGGGAACAACGAGGGCGAGTGGGTCCGCAGCGCGGCCAACTTCCGCAAGGACCTGCGGACGCTGTACGAGCACGGCTACCGCCCGGTGACCATGAAGGACGTGGCCAGCGGCAACATCAACATCCCCGCCGGCACCAGCCCGGTGGTGTTCGTGTTCGACGACTCGTCGCTGGGGCAGTTCTACTACCGCCCCGACGGCAGCATCGACCCGGGCACCATGATGGGGATGTGGGCGGCGTTCAAGGAGCAGAACCCCGCGTGGAGCGGCGGCGGCGTGTGGTGCGTGCTTCCGGGGGCCACCCATCCGTCCAACTTCTGGGGCGAGAAGCCGAGCGGGCAGGTGCCGCGCGAAGAGCGCGAGGCCACCATCCGGAAGAAGGTGACCTACCTGGTGCAGAACGGCCACGAGCTCTGCAACCACACCATGTGGCACGCGCAGCTCTCGAAGTACCCCGACGCCTTCGTGCAGGACCAGCTCGGCAGCGGGCAGGATTCGATCATGGCCTACCTGCCGGCCGACTACAAGATCACCACCATGGCGCTGCCGCTGGGGCTGTGGCCCAAGAACCGGCAGCTGGCCTGGACCGGCACCTACCGCAACGGCAAGCGCTACAACTACGACGTGGTGCTGGAGGTGTCGGGCGGGCCGCAGGTGTCGCCCTTCGACAAGCGGTGGGACGGGCACTCGGTGGATCGCTTCATCGTGGCGCCGGGCGCCCTCGAGCGGCAGCTGGCCCACTGGGAGCAGAACCCGGCCGAGCGCTACGTGAGCGACGGCGACCCCAACGTGGTGAGCTACCCCGCGCGCGCCGCCGCCAACCTCGCACAGAACCGGCTGGGCAGCCGCCGGGCACAGCAGGTGGCCGACGCCGCCGGACCCGCCCCGCAGGCCGGCGCCCCGCCCGCGCAGCCCACGACGGGGACGTAAGGCTCCGAAGGACGTAAGGCTGCGAGGCACGAACCGCGTGACGCACGAAGGCCCCCGGGGAGATCGCTCGCCGGGGGCCTTCTGCTGCGATCCCAGCCCACCCGGGCGGATAAATCCGCGGCAACAACCACACGAAGTCCGCCTTCGCGGACTACCGGCTCCCGTTAAGCCGCGGCGTGGGTGCGCGGAAGACGCATCGCACTCGCCCGCTCGACGCCGGCCCCTCCGGCACTCCCCACCGCCTGCCCGGAGAAGTCCGCGCAGGCGGACTGCGTGCCGTTGTAGCCGCGAGCTCACCCGCATATTCCCACACCACAACCGGCGGGTCAGGCCGACTCCGGAGCCCGATACGTGCTCCCGCGCCTCAGCCGCACCGGCGCTGGTAGTCCGCGAAGGCGGACTTCGTGTGGTTGTTGCAGCGAATTCATTCGCCCCACCAGACCGGAAGCAGGTTTGAATCAACCCATCCCCGGTCGGGGACCAGCATCCCGGCAGAGACGAAGCCCGCGACCTACCGCCCCGGCGCGCGCTCCACCTCGGCCAGCATCCGGTCGAGCGCGGCGCGGTCCAGCAGGCGGCCGTTGGCGATCACGGCGCGGATGCGGCGCGTGTTGCCGATGTCGGCGAGCGGGTCGGCGTCCAGCAGCACCAGGTCGGCCACCTTCCCCGCCTGCACCGTCCCCAGCGAATCGGCCAGCCCCATCAACCGCGCGGGGCCGAGCGTGGCGGAGCGCAGCGCCTCGTGCGGCGTCATCCCCAGCATGGTCACGAAGCGGCCCAGCTCGTCGTGCAGGGCGAAGCCGGGCACCAGCCCGATCCCCGGTGCGTCGGACCCGGCCAGGAGCGGGATTCCCAGCGCCCGCATCTCCCTGTAGTTGCGCAGGTCGGCCTGGAAGAGCGGCGGGTAGTCGAACGGCGACTCGTGGACCCGCGCGGCGATCTCGTCGCGCCAGTGCTGCAGCATCGTCGCGGGCACGTAGCGGAAGGCCGGCGTGCGCGCCACGGTGAACCGCGCCAGCAGCGAGTCGTTGTGCAGCAGCCGCCCCGGCCAGGTGACCGTGGTGGGCACGAACGCCACGCCCCGCGCCGCGAACCCGCGGAACAGGGTGTCGCGCTCCGCGTCGGGGATGGTGAGCGCGGGGAAGATCCCGTGCTCGTAGCTGGCCACGCCGTGCGGTGGGAACGGCCGGTTGGCGTGCGCCACCACCGGCAGCCCGCGCTCGCGCGCCCGCGTCACCAGCGCCAGCGAGATCTCGGCGC
Source organism: Longimicrobium sp. (assembly GCA_036399995.1). Taxonomy (GTDB): domain Bacteria; phylum Gemmatimonadota; class Gemmatimonadetes; order Longimicrobiales; family Longimicrobiaceae; genus Longimicrobium. Next base: position 10,049 of record DASWMA010000440.1, read on the forward strand.
TGGGCCAGTTGCGCACCTTCACGTGGTTCGCCCCCAGCGCCGCCACCGAATCGACCCACCGCACCGCTTCCTCGGCGCTCGCCGGCCCGAAGCGCTCCGCCACGATGTCGCGGTACACCTCGATCTGCCGCACCCGCCCCAGCCACCGCTCGTTCTCCGCCACCGGGCTGGCGATGCGCATCCGCGGCCCCAGCATCTGCCCCGCGGCGATGCTGTCGCGCCACGCGCGGGCGGTGGCGAAGCGCGCCGCACCCATGTCGCGCACGCCGGTCACGCCGTTCGCCAGGTTCAGCGCGAGCCCCGCGTGGGCATAGGTCACGTGCGTGTGCATGTCCCACAACCCGGGGATCAGGTACTTCCCCGTGCCGTCCACCACCTGGGCGCCACGCGGCACGCGCACCGCGGCGGCCGGCCCCACCGCCACGATGCGGTTCCCCTGGATCACCACCGTCCGGCCCGGCTGGGTGGGCCCGCCCGCCACGTCCACCACGTTCACGTTGCGGATCGCCAGCGCGGGCGGCTGAGCGGTGGTATGCGCCGCGGCCGAGACGGACGCCGCGGCGGCGAGGAGGGCGATGGCGCTGAAGATCTGTCGTTTCACGGAGAGGGCTCGCGAGGGGTGATCGGCCGGACGGGAGGAGGAGCCGATGGGGGTGCATCCAGGAGATGCCGGACGCGCGAGGCCAGTGTGCGGCGTCGCGCGTCCGAGTGCCGAGGCTCAGCGGCCGCGGTCGTTGCGCGCGAACTCGGCGCCGATGCCGTGGATCTTCATCCGCACGAGCGTGGAGGTGCTGAGGTTGCGGAAGCCGGCGGCGCGCAGGTCGCGGATGAAGGCGGGAGTCACGCCGTGGATGCGCATCTGCACCAGCGTGGAGGTGGAGAGGCCACGGTAGCCCAGCCCGTCCAGGTCGCGGATGAACGCCGGCGTGACGCCGTGGATGCGCATCTGCACCAGCGTGGAGGTGGAGAGGCCGCGGTAGCCCAGCCCGTCCAGGTCGCGCATGAACGCCGGGCTGACGCCGTGGATGCGCATCTGCACCAGCGTCCGGGCCGACAGGTCACGGTAGCCGGCCTGCCGCAGCTCGCGCACGAACTCGGGCCGCACGCCGTGGATCGACATCTCGAGGAGCTGGCCGGTAGACAGGTCGCGGAACCCCAGCGCCTCCATCTCGCGCACGTACCGCGGGGTCACGCCGTGGATGCGCAGCCGCACGGCCCCGGAGGGCGAGTCGATCCCGTCCACGCCCGCGGCGCGCATCTCCCGCACGTACTCGGGGGTCACGCCGTGGATCCCCATCTCGATCAGGTTCCGCACGCTGATGGTTCCCATCCCCAGCCGCGTCAGCTCACGCGCGCGCTGCGCCGACGTGTTCGACAGCGCCAGCGACATCAGCTCGTTCTCCGACAGCTGCTCGGCGCCGGCCACGCCCATCCCACGCAGCGTGGAGGCGAACGCGGCGTTGGGATGGAAGCGGAAGTGCCCGCCGCCCCGCCCGTCCTGGAAGGTGCCCTGGAAGTCGAAGCTCCCCGGGTCGCGCTCCAGCCGGAACGAGACGGGGGTGGAGACGGAGGAGGTCACCTGGCCCTGCGAAAGGCCGCGCAGCTCCGACGCGTCGTAGTTCTGCCCCCAGTTGCTGGTGTTCCTCCAGGTCAGGTTCAACTGGATGCGCCCGTCCTCCTCGTATTCGGCCGTCCACGAGCCGGTGCGGGACTGGGCTGCCGCCTCCGCCGCGACAGGGGGGGAGAGGGGGACGGCGGCCGCGAGCAGCAGCACGGCGGCGGCACGGGTCAGGATCTTTCGCATGGGAAGGCTCCTCTGGATCTAAGGTTGGCGGAGCGCTCCCCCGCCGTGGTACCGGCCGGGGAGACCTCCCGTGGTGATGGTTCCGCCCCGGAGCCCGCGGGCCGAGGAGCGGTTCAGCCTGCGATGGCGGGCCCGCCTACAGGCCGCGGCTCCGCAGCAGCTCGTCCGACAACCCGCTGACGCGCAGCCGGATGAGCTGGTCGGCCGTGCGCGCCGCGAAGCCGGCCGCGCGCATCTGCCGGATCCACGCGGGCGTCACGCCGTTCGCCTTGAGCGACGCCAGGTCGCGGGTGGACAGGCCGGTGAGCCCCAGCTCGGCCAGCTCGCGGGCGTACGCGCCGGTCACGCCCACCGCGCGCAGCCCCGAGACCGTGCCGGCGTCCAGGCCGTTCATGCCCGCGGCCTTCAGCCCCCGGACGTACTCCGCCGTCACGCCCAGCGCGCGCAGCCCCTTGAGGGCTTCCACCGAAAGCCCGGTCAGCCCCTGGTCCGCCAGCTCGCGCACCCAGGCGGGTGTCGCGCCGAGCGCGCGGAGGGAAACGAGCTGGTTGGCAGAGAGGCCGGGGTAGCCCGCGGCGCGCCATCCCGCCGCGTACGCCCCGGTCACGCGGTTCGCGGCCAGCGCCGATGCCTCGTTGACCGAGCGCGGGGTGACTCCCTCGCTGCGCAGCTCCGCCAGGTAGCCCGCCGTCACCCCCAGCGAGCGCAGCGACACGAGCTGGTCGGGGGTGAGGCGCCCCAGCCCGGCGGCGTTCATCTCGCTGGGGTAGCGCGCGGAGACCCCCACCGCCCGCATGGAGATGAGCTGCTGCGGGCCGAGCCCCCCGTACCCGGCCGCGCGAAGGTCGTCGATGTACCGCGCGTCCACCCCCACCGCGCGCATGCTGATCAGATCTTCGGCCGACACCTCGCGGGGAAGCGTGTCGCGTGGCGCGGAGGGGCCCGCCTCCGCCCGAGCCTCCGCGGCGGCGACCGCGGTTTCGGCCGCGGCGGCCGGCGCTTCAGCGGCAACCGGCACCGCCGGCGCGCGCTTGGGCGATCCGTCGACCTCCTTCTCTTCCACGCCCTTCCCCTTCACGGCCGCACCGGTCGGCCGGATGGCGGCGCCGGCCGGCGGCGCCTGCGTGACCTGCGCGGAGGGGTCGCCGGCTGCCCGCTCACCGGGACGCATCGCGGCGAGCGGGGTGACGATCAGCAGCCCCGCGAAGGCCACCAGCAGCGTGGCCGCCTTCGACGGAACGTTGCGCGCGCGGGCGGCGTCCAGCACCCACAGCAGGCGCGACTCCAGGTGCGACGGCCGGGCCATGCTCACCATGGCCGGCGCGGCCATCCGCATCCCCCCACGGTAGCTGCGGGCGATGTCGAGCAGGTGGCTGGCATAGTCCGACGGGCGTGTGCCGGAGCGCAGCACGAGGTCGTCGCAGGCGCGCTCGCGCTCCACGCGCAGCCGGCGGGCGGCGTACCACACCGCCGGGTGCCACCAGAACAGCGCGCACGCCACCTGCGCCAGCGTCTGCGTGAGGCAGTCGAAGCGCTTCACGTGCGCCAGCTCGTGCGCCAGCACCGCGTGCCGCCGCTCGCGCGACCACCCGTCCGCGGCGGAGGGGACCACGACCGAGGGCCACAGCAGCCCCCACGTGGCGGGCATCACGGCGCCGCGGCTGCGCAGCAGGAGAACCGGCCGGCGCAGCCCCAGCCCCTCGGCAGCGTCGTGGATGGTGCGTAGCCACTCGGGGTCGCGCACCCGCTCCGCGCGCCGGCCGATCCGCGAAACGCCCCAGAAGCCGAGGGCGATCCACAGCATGCCCACCAGTATCCCCGCGCCAGCCACACCCGCCAAAGCGAGCGGCAGCCAGGAACCGCTTTCGGGGGATGGATCCGGCGCGCGGGTTGGAGAAACCGGCAGGGCGGCGGACGCGGGTGCCGTCACGGGCGCTTCCGTGATCGGAGCCGCCACGGCGGGGGCCGTGACGGTACGCGCAGGGAGCAGCGGAAGCTCCCAGGCGGGGAGCACGACGGCCAGCAGGGGCAGGCACACCACGCAGGCCACGCCCACGCACCACACCAGGTGCCGCACCGCCGCCGACGAGCGCCACAGCAGCGCGGCGGCCGCGGCGGTCAGCAGCAGGACCAGGGTGGCCTTGGCGGCGAGCTGGGCCAGCAGCACCAGCCAGTCGGTGTTCGAGGCCAGATCGAGAGCGCCGTTCATCGTCCCTGCTCCCGCGCACGCTGGATCACCCGCTCGAGCGCGTCGAGCTCCGCGTCCGACGGCGGCTCGTCGGTGGCCTCGAGCAGCGTGGCCATGGCCGCAGCCGTGGAGCCGGCGAAGAAGGTGCGCAGCACGTGCCGCATCGCCGACTCGCGGATGTCGTCGTGCGCCACGGTGGGGTGGTAGACGTGGCGGATCCCTTCCTGCGCGTGCCCCAGGTGCCCCTTCTCCTCCAGGATGCGCAGCATGGCGCGCACGGCGGAATAGCTCGGCGGGTCGGCCAGTTGCGCTCGCACCTCCGACGCGCTCGCGCGCCCGAGGCGGTAGACCACTTCCATGATCTGTCGCTCGCGCCTGCCCAGGTCCAGCGGCGTACCGGGTTCCATTCAGATCGCCTCGGGAGAACGTGCTAATTGAGCAGCACGTGCTAGTCTACTAGCAGGTTCGTGGACCGTCAACCCTTTTCTTTGCCGGGCGACAAAACGGGGTCGGTGTGGGTGGCTAGCATCGCTAAAGGGGGTCACACGGAGGAACGGAGTACAACGGAGGGACCGGAGAACTGCGATGACCTTGCTCCGTTCCCTCCGTTCTTCTCCGTTCCTCCGTGTGACCCATTTTCCAGCAGAACCGGCACAACACCGGATTTGCGGAAATGGGATCAGATCACGTACGGACGCACGAAGGCCCCCGGCGATATCACCGGGGGCCTTCGTTTTCCTGCGAGGCGCGTAGGCTCAGCCGAGGCGCTTGGGCTCGGCGGCCACGGCTTCCGGCACGGCCGGGGCCGCGGGAGCGCTGGCCTGCAGGTAGTTCTGCTGCTGGTTCGCCTGGATCGACTGCTCGTCCATGCCGTTCAGCGAGCGCTTGAAGTCGCGGATCCCCTTCCCCATCCCGCTGGCGAGCTCCGGAAGGCGCTTGGCGCCGAACAGGAGCAGCAGGACCGCGAAGATCAGGATCATCTCGAAGGGACCAAGACCAAGACCCATCGGAAGCCTCCTCTGTTCTGGAGAGAACCGCGGGCGTTGGTACCCCGCGAGCATGGTGAACATCGTGATGCAAACCGCAGCGACCGACAAAGATACACCGAACCGCCCCGGTTCACAATGGCGGCTCACCGCCGCGCCATCCACGGAACTCGTGTGCAACCAATATGTTAGCCCCATCCGTTCCGCGCGGTAGGGCAAGCCCCGGAAACTTCCGGGCACCACCCCTTACCCCGTGTAGGGCTTCGGCTTACGTGAACGACCGCGGCGGTCCGCAGCACCGCACCGTCCCATCCATCCCTATGCAAACATTGTGCGCCCGCGCGATCGCGGCGTGCGCAGGGGCACGCCCGTACGCCCGCCCCCGCGTCCTTCCCGCGGCGGCGAGGCCTCGCATGCATATTCCCCATTCGCGAAAAGCATGGTATCCTCTTCTCTTCTTCCGCCTCTGAACGCCGCTCACCCCACCCGTCCGACCCATGCGCAAGTTCATCGTGCCCCTGGCCTGGGCCGCCGTCGCCGCGCTCGGCGCCACCGCGCTGGCGCTGCTGGCCCTGCACCGCGGCGAAACCATCAACGCCGCCTGGCTGGTGATCGCCGCCGTCTGCACCTATGCGGTGGGCTACCGCTTCTACTCCCGGTTCCTGGCCACGCGCGTCTTCGAGCTCGACGACCGCCGCGCCACCCCGGCCGAGCGGCTGGACAACGGCGTCGACTTCGTCCCCACCAACCGCTGGGTGCTCTTCGGCCACCACTTCGCGGCCATCGCCGGTGCGGGGCCGCTGGTGGGGCCGGTGCTGGCCGCGCAGTTCGGCTACCTCCCCGGCACCCTCTGGCTGATCGTGGGCGTGGTGCTGGCCGGGGCCGTGCAGGACTTCATCATCCTGTTCGCCAGCATGCGCCGCGACGGCAAGTCGCTGGGGCAGATGGCGCGCGAAGAGATCAACACCGTAGCCGGCTTCACCGCCATGGTGGCGGTGCTGGCCATCATGGGGATCCTGCTGGCCGTGCTGGCGCTGATCGTGGTCAACGCGCTCAAGCACTCGCCGTGGGGGCTGTTCACCATCGCCTGCACCATCCCCATCGCGCTGCTGATGGGGTGGTGGATGCACTCCTTCCGCCCCGGCCGCGTGGGCGAGGCGTCGGCGATCGGTCTGGTGCTGGTGCTCGCCGCCACCGTGGGGGGGAAGTGGGTGGCCGAGAGCCCCGCGCTGGCCGCCATCTTCACCGTGGAGGGAACCACGCTGGTGTGGCTGATGATGGCCTACGGCTTCATCGCCTCGGTCCTTCCCATCTGGGTGCTGCTCTGCCCGCGCGACTACCTCTCCACCTTCCTGAAGATCGGGACCATCGCCGCGCTGGCGGTGGGGATCCTGGTGACGCTGCCCACCATCCACATGCCGGCCCTCACCCGCTTCGTGGACGGCACCGGGCCGGTGTTCGCGGGGAAGCTCTTCCCCTTCGCCTTCATCACCGTGGCGTGCGGGGCGATCAGCGGCTTCCACGCGCTGGTGGCGTCGGGCACCACGCCCAAGATGGTCACGCGCGAGGGCGACGCGCGGATGGTGGGCTACGGCGCCATGCTGATGGAGAGCTTCGTGGGGGTAATGGCGATGGTGGCCGCCGGGATCCTGCAGCCGGGCGTCTACTTCGCCATCAACTCCCCCGCCGGCGTGGTGGGCGCCTCGCTGGTCGACGCCACGCAGACGATCGCCACCTGGGGCTTCGTGGTGAGCCCCGACGACATGACGCGGCTGGCGCAGCAGGTGGGCGAAAGCACCCTGCTGGCGCGCACCGGCGGCGCGTCCACGCTGGCGGTGGGGATGGCGCAGATCTTCTCGGGGGTGTTCGGCGGCGGGCTGCTGGCGGTGTGGTACCACTTCGCCATCATGTTCGAGGCGCTGTTCATCCTCACCACCATCGACACCGGCACCCGCGTAGGGCGCTTCATGCTGCAGGAGCTGCTGGGGCACGTGTGGAAGCCGCTGGGGCGCACCAGCTGGTATCCGTCCATCGTGCTCTCGAGCGGCCTGGTGGTGGCGTTCTGGGGCTACTTCCTGTACCAGGGCGTGGTGGACCCGCTGGGCGGGATCAACTCGCTGTGGCCGCTGTTCGGCATCAGCAACCAGCTGCTGGCGGCGGTGGCGCTGTGCGTGGGCACCACGGTGCTGATCAAGATGGGGAAGGCGCGCTACGCCTGGGTCACGCTGGGGCCGCTGGCCTGGCTGGGCGCGGTCACCTTCACGGCCGGCCTGCAGAAGGTGTTCTCGGCCGACCCCAAGCTGGGCTTCCTCGCCCACGCCCGGATGATCCAGGACCGCCTCGCCACCGGCCAGCTTCCGCCCGGGGCGAAGACCATCGCCGACGCGCAGCGGATGCTCTTCAACGACCGGCTCGACGCGGGGGTGGCGCTGGTGTTCATGGCGGTGGTGGTGATGGTGCTGGTGGCCTCCATCGTCCAGTGGGTGATGATCCTTTCGCACCGCAAACCCGCCGTGCTCACCGAGACCCCCTTCGTCCGCAGCGCCTTCGCGGGAGACTAGCACCGGCGCGAACCCATAGATCCAAAAAGCGGGTCACACGGCCACGGAGGAACGGAGAAGCAACGGAGGAAACGGAGAACCGCGTGCAGTTCCCCGTTTCCTCCGTTGCTCCGTGTGACCCCCAAGGGCGCCGGTCGCGCCGCGAAACTCCGCGCTCCGCGCCTACCGCCGCGTGCGCGGGCAGTCGCCGTCTGCCACGCAGGGGAGCGTGTACACGTCGCGCAGTGCCCATGCGAACGACATCAGCGCGCCCGTGGCGTCGGTCTCCACCCGTCCCGGCAGGCCGGGGCCGGTGAACGCAAGGCCGTACGCCGCGCCGAGCTGCGCCCACTCGAGCCGGGTGGGGCGCACGACCAGCCGGCGCCCCGCACCGCCGCCGGGGAGCGGCGCCGCGGTGGTCACGCCGCACCAGCGCTCTCCGGGCGTGGAGGCGTACCGGGGCTCGCTGTCTTCCGCACGGAAGCGGACGCAGGCGCGCCCCGCCGGGAGCCGCGCCGACTGCAGGACGAGCTGCGGCCCGGCGCACGTAGACCCGGCGCAGACCTCGTGGCGGGCGGAGATCCACAGCCCGCCGCCGGCGTTCACCGGGGCCAGCACCAGGCTCCTCCGCCCGCCGGCGTTCGACATCGCCAGGTGGTAGATGAGGCTGTCGGCCCCCGAGGCGGACTTGCCACGGTACTCGGTGTCGATCCAGACGTAGCGGCCGCCCACCCACTGCGAGCGGCGGTAGACCGCCTCGTAGGCCGACATGTGCCCCACCGACATCAGCGCGGGCCAGCCGCTGGAGCGCTGCGGCAGCACGTCGATCCTCGCACCCGCCCCATCGTACACCTGCTGGAACCGGCCGTCGGCGTGCTGGCGGTAGATCCAGCGCGGGCAGTTGGCGTTGCCGCACACGCGCGAGCCTTCCACCCACCACTCGGCCCGGCCGTCGCCGTTCAGGTCGCGCCGCTCCACGGTGATCGCCCGGGGCAGCTCGCTCCGTCCTTCGCGCCGCAGCAGGTGGTCGGGCTCCAGATCGGCCCAGAGCTGCCGCAGCAGCGCGGGCGGGGCCTGCGCCGGCGCCGGGGGCTGCGCCGCAACGCGTGTGGCGGCGAGCGCGAGGAAAGCCGTGGCGAGAAGCGAGCGTGTACGCATGGGAAGCGAAGGTTGATAGGAACCATCGGAATACCCCGCGATAGAACGCCAGCCCCCTCGCGTTTGTTTCATCGATGCTTTCTTCGACGAACAGCCGCGATTCATCTGGGCCAGGAGCCTCTGGGACCTGCCGCGCGGATCAGCCGCGTTCCAGCCGGGCGAGCACGGCCCGCCACGCGTCCGTCAGGCCGTACGTGTTGACGAGCTCCTCGATCCGCCCGCGGTCGATCTCTTCGCCGCCTATGCGCAGCATGGTGCTGATGTCGCGAAGCTGCCGTTCAGAGCCGGAGACGTTGTAGTACTCCAGCTTCTTGATGATCAGCTCTTCGGGTGGCGAAAACGAGGCGACGACGCCCAGAGGTGACCGCAGCCGACGGGCACGGGAGATCTGCAGCTTCGCGATGGGATCGCCCGCGACGTGAACGTCGATCTTCAGCGACTCGCCCATCAGCACCACGTTGAACTGCCCGCCCGTGGCAACCGCTTCGAGGGCGGCCCGCTCGTCGTGGTAGTACTCGGTCTTGGGGAAACGGCTCAGCAAGCGGGGAACGTCTTCGGCACGCAACTGGAGCACCACATCGATGTCCGACGTCGTGCGGTACTCGCTGTACGCCATCGCCGCCATCGAACCGCCGATCGCATACGGCAGCCCCAGATCCTCGCAGACACGTGCCACCAGCTCGATCAGCTCCAGCTCATGCTCCACGGCGCCTCCGTGCGATCTCGGCGCGCACCCGCTCGGGCGACCATTCCGGGTGGAGCGATTCGAGCTGGCTCTGCAGCAGCTTCCGGAAGTAGGCGGCCTTCTTCGCCGCCGATTGCAGCCGTTGCTCGGGCGTCATCCTCCGCAGGCTCTCGACCAGAGCCTCGTCGGCGAGCTCCACGCAGATCTCCCGCGTTTCGCCGTCGATCGTGTGGAAGAAACCGGTGCGGTTGTCGACTCGATCCACGCTCTGCGCTCCGTTGACGGTTGATCCGCTCGCGCTGGAATCTAATCCCGGCCGCCCCCGGATGAAAACGCCGCGCCCCGGTTCCCCGGGGCGCGGCGTTTCCGATCCGGGCCGGAGCGACGCTCAGGACGAGGCGCCGCCGAGCTGCTCCAGCAGCGCGTTGAGGCGGCGCTGCTTCTCGTGCAGCGCCTCGCGCATGTCGTAGTTGTCGGTGTGCGTGATCTCGTCGTGCAGGTCGTTCAGGTACGACCGGATCACGTCGGCCAGCAGGGCCACGTCCTGTTCCGCAAGCTGCAGAGTGCTCATCGTCCGCCTGGAAGCTCGTTCAGGTTGAAAACCGCGCCGTTCCGGCTACGCTATCACGCGTCCACCCCCGCCCACAACCCTGCACGCCGCGCGCCGCTCACACGTGGATCGCGCGCCCGGCCACGGCGAGCGCGGCTTCCTTCACCGCCTCGGGGAGCGTGGGGTGCGCGTGCACGGTGCGGGCGATGTCTTCGGCCGAGCCCTGGAACTCCATCGCCAGCGCCGCCTCGGCGATCATGTCCGACGCACGCGGCCCGATCATGTGCAGCCCCAGCACGCGGTCGGTCTTCGCGTCGGCCAGCACCTTCACGAAGCCGTCCTGCTCGCCCATCGCCTTGGCGCGGCCGTTGGCGCTGAAGGGGAACTTGCCCACTTTGTACTCGCGCCCGGCGGCCTTCGCCTCTTCCTCGGTCATCCCCACGCTGGCGATCTCGGGCCAGGTGTACACCACGTTCGCCACGGCGTCGTAGTTGACGTGGCCGTGCTTGCCGGCGGCGAACTCCACCGCGGCCACGCCCTCTTCCTCCGCCTTGTGCGCCAGCATCCGCCCGCCGATGGCGTCGCCGATCGCGTAGACGTTGCCCACGCCGGTGTGGTAGCGCTCGTCCACCTGGATCACGCCGCGCTCCAGCCGGATCCCCTGCTCTTCGAAGCCCATCCCCTCGGTGTAGGCGCGCCGGCCGACGGAGACCAGGAGGTAGTCGGCCTCGATCGGCTCCTGCCCTTCCACCGACACGATCACCTTGTCGCCCTTGCGCTCGGCGCCGGCCACGCGCTGCCCGGTGCGGATGTCGAAGCCCTGCTTGCGGAGGATGCGGTCGGCGGTCTTCACCACCTCGCCGTCCATCCCCGGGAGGATGGTGGGCATCGCCTCGAGCACGGTGACCTTCGCGCCCAGGCGCAGCCATACGCTCCCCAGCTCCAGCCCGATCACCCCGCCGCCCACCACCACCAGGTGCCCAGGAACGGCGGGGATCGACAGCGCGCCGGTGGAGTCGATGATGCGCTGGTGGTCGAACTTGAGGAACGGCAGCTCGACGGGCACCGAGCCCGGCGCCAGCACGACCGTCTTCGCGCGGACGGTGCTCTTGCCGCCGTCCTGGGCCGTCACCTCGATGCTCTCGGGCGACGTGAGGCGGCCGAAGCCCTTGATCCACTCGATCTTGTTCTTCTTGAACAGGTAGGCCACGCCGTCGGTGAGCCCCTTCACCACGCCGTCCTTGCGCTTGAGCAGCGCGGGAACGTCGATCTGCGGCTCGGCCACCGTGATGCCGTGGTCCTTGGCCTTGTGCCGGATCTGCTCGAACAGCTCCGAGCTGTCCAGCAGCGCCTTGCTGGGGATGCAGCCGATGCGCAGGCAGGTGCCGCCGAGCGCCGGCTCCTTCTCGATGCATGCGGTCTTCAGCCCCAGCTGCGCCGCGCGGATCGCCGCCACGTACCCGCCGGGCCCCGCCCCCAGCACCACCAGGTCGAACGTCTTCTCGTCAGCCATCTATCTTCAATCCTGACCGTGAGTTCTGGAAACCTGCCTCCACCCGCTCACCTGCATCCGCGTCGCCACCCGGCGCGGGAAGCCGCGGCGCCGTCGAGATCCGCGGAATGATCCGGTCCAGGTCGCCGGCGGGAACCAGCGCGATCGCGCCGAACACCACTCCGACCACGAACCAGGTGAGACGCACGAAGAGCGTCGCCGCGTCCAGCGGAAAGATCGCCAGCAGCATGCACGACAGCGCGATCAGGCCCGACATCACCCGGAACGGGAGCCGGACGTTGCGATCCGCGTCCGCCGCGATCGACGGCACGTGCGTGATCCAGGTGTCGCCCGAGTCCGTCTGGATCACCCTGGGCTCCTGCCGAAGCCGCTTCGGGATCAGCCGCTGGAGCACCCTGTCGGGGATCGTCCACACCGCAAGCAGCAGGGCCGCGGCCACCCATTCCGGCGCCGCCTCCGACCACAGGATCACGAACATCGCCAGCAGCATCGCCACCCGCGCCCATCTCACCGCGGGACCGATCACGGGAGGATCGGCCTGCGCCGGCGGGACGAATTTCTGCGTCCGCGCAGGCGCCGGCGGCTCCGCGTCGCGGATGGACGGCAGCCGCGGCTGCAGCGGGCCGATCAGCCCCGGCGTGACTCCGTCGTCCGGCTCGCCGCGATCCGGCAAGAGCATCGATCCCCCTGGTTACTTCGATCCACCAGTTTCCCAGCTGCACCACTACCGTCCCTCAGAACCGGCGCGCGTCCGGTCGCCGGCGCTCAGCTTTTCCGTCGCCATTGATTACCGGCTGCCCTCCGGTCCGATGCGGCGAAGTGCGGGCGTGCGACTGGCACCCCGCACTTCGTCGTTCAAGCATGCGACTCGCCCGCCGCGTCTTCAGGTTCGTTCAGCAGGAGCGTGTACACATCGTCGCCGGGGTTGTCCCAGATCGCACGCAGCGACGATTCGCTCGCCGCGAGCCAGAACGCCCTCTCCCCGGTTTCCTCCACCGCCGCGGCCCGCTTCATCTCACCCCTCGATCAGCATGTTGAGCGGGTCCTCCAGCATCTGCTTGACGGTGACCAGGAAGCGCACGGCCTCGCTGCCGTCCACGATGCGGTGGTCGTAGGTGAGCGCCACGTACATGATCGGGCGGATGACGATCTCGCCGTTCACCACCACCGGCCGCTCCACGATGTTGTGCATCCCCAGGATCCCCACCTGCGGGGGGTTGAGGATGGGCGTGGAGAGCATCGACCCGAACACCCCGCCGTTGGTGATGGTGAAGGTGCCGCCCTGCAGCTCGTCGAGCGTGAGCTTGCCGTCGCGCGCGCGCTTGCCCAGCTCGGCGATCTCCTTCTCCAGCTCCGCGAAGGTCTTGCGGTCGGCGTTGCGGACCACGGGGACGACCAGCCCTTCCTCGGCCCCCACCGCGATCCCGATGTCGTAGAACTGCTTGAGGACGATCTCGTCGCCCTGGATCTCGGCGTTGATGCGCGGGAACGCCTTGAGCGCGCCGATCACCGCCTTCGTGAAGAACGACATGAAGCCCAGCTTGATGCCGTGCTTCTTCACGAAGTCGTCCTGGCGGCGCTTGCGCAGCTCCATCACGGCGTGCAGGTCCACCTCGTTGAAGGTGGTGAGGCTGGCCGTGCCGTGCTGCGCCTCGAGCAGCCGCCGCGCGATGGTCTGCCGCCGGCGCGACATCCGCTCGCGCGTCTCCGGCCGGTCGCCCCTGGCCGCGGGGGCGTGCGTGGCCGCCTTCGCCGCGGCGGGCGCGGGGGCGGCCGCGGGCTGGGCCGGCTGCGCGGCGGCGGCGGGCTGGCGCGCGGGGGCGCCCGCCGCGGCACGGCCGTCCTCGATCCGCTTCAGCACGTCTTCCTTGGTCACGCGCCCGTTGGGCCCCGAGCCCTGCACCGACGCGATGTCGATCCCGTGCTCGGCCGCGATGGCGCGCGCCGCGGGCGAGGTGGGCGCGTCGCCGCCAGCGGGCGTGGCGGGCGCTTCGGCCGTTGCGGTGGCGGCGGCGGGGCTGGCGGCAGGCGCGGCGGCGCCGGCCTGGGCCTCGGCCTGCGCGGGGGCGGCGGCACCCGCCTGCGCGGCGGGAGCGGCGGCACCCGCCTCCATCACGGCCAGCACCTCGTTCACGCCCACGGTGTCGCCTTCGTTCTTGCGCACGCTGCCCATCGTGCCGTCGGCGGGGGCGGCGACCTCCACGGTGATCTTGTCGGTCTCCAGCTCCACCAGCACCTCGTCCTTGCGGACGGAGTCGCCTTCCTTCTTGCTCCAGCGGCCGACGGTGGCCTCGACGACCGACTCGCCCAGCGGGGGGACGCGGATCTCGACCGGCATCTCTTAACCCAAGGTTACAGGGGACAGGGGACAGGGGACAGCGGGCGAACGGCGTCGCCCCGGCTGTGCTCCCGGTCCTCGTTCTACTCGATCTCACTGCTTACTGCGACCAGCGACCAGCACCGACGCGGACTGGGCTCCCGGGCGCTTCGGACGAGCCGCGCCCTCTCCCCGCGCCTTAGAGCGCGACCCTTCCCGTACCGGGAGAGGGTGGCACACACGCGCGGGTGCGTCCTGCAACCTCAACTCGCACCGCTGCGTCTTTCGCGCCGGGGCACCGACGTGGCAACCTCTCCCGGTACGGGAGAGGTGGACGGCCCCAGCCGGCCGGAGAGGGCGCGGCGCCGCGGACGCACACAGGGGCACGGGGACGCAGAGACCGCTCGCAGGCTGTCCCCTGTCCCCTCTCCCCTGTTCCCTACTGCCGCACAGGCTCCAGCGCGGGCGCGCCCGACAGCGCCGCGCGCACGATGCGCATCTGCTCGGCGGTGTGGCGGTGCGCGTAGCCCTCGGCGGGGCTGGCACGCTCGGGGCGGCCCTCGTAGCGCAACGGCAGCTCGCCCAGCAGCTCGCGCAGGCGCGGCTCCATGAACGTCCACGCGCCCATGTTGCGCGGCTCTTCCTGCACCCACACCACCTCGCGCGCCCCGGGGAAGCGCGCCAGCGCCTCGCGCAGCTCGTTCGCCGGGAAGGGGTACAGCTCCTCCACGCGCAGCACCGCCACGCGGTCCACGCCCTCGATCGACAGCCGCTCGGCGCGCTGCTCGTCGCCCGTGCCCACCAGGTCCACGAACACCTTGCCGCTGCACAGCAGCACCCGCGTCACCTCTTCGGCGCTCCCGCCGAAGGGGTGGTCGGCCAGCACGGGGTTGAAGCGGCCGGCGGAGAGCTGCTCCAGCGTCGCCGCCGCGTGCGGGTGGCGCAGCAGGCTCTTGGGGCTCATCACCACCAGCGGCCGCGGGTCGCTGCCCAGCAGCGCGGCCTGGCGGCGCAGCAGGTGGAAGTACTGCGCGCTGGTGGTGGGGTACACCACGCGCATGTTGTCCTGCGCGCAAAGCTGCAGGTAGCGCTCCAGCCGGGCGCTGCTGTGCTCGGGGCCCTGCCCCTCGTAGCCGTGCGGCAGCAGCAGCGTGAGGCCCGAGGTCTGCCCCCACTTCTGGTAGCTGGCGGCCAGGTACTGGTCGAACATCACCTGCGCGCCGTTGGCGAAGTCGCCGAACTGCGCCTCCCACAGCACCAGCGCCTGCGGGTCGCGCACGGTGTAGCCGTACTCGAAGCCCACCACCGCCATCTCGGAGAGCGGCGAGTTGTAGACCTCGAAGCTCGCCTTCGCCTGCGGCAGCGCCTGGAAGGTGTTGTGCTTCGTCCCCGTGCGCCCGTCGTTCAGCACCGCGTGGCGATGGCTGAAGGTGCCGCGCTCGGCATCCTGCCCGGTGAGGCGCACCGGCACCCCGTCGGCCAGGAGCGAGGCGAAGGCCAGCGCCTCGGCCTGCCCCCAGTCGATCGCCGGGTCGGCCGCGTCCACGGCCTCGCGCCGCTTCTGCAGCACGTTCTTGTCGAGCCGCGTGTTGGGCGTGAAGCCCTCGGGGAAGGCCAGCAGCGCCGCGTTCAGCTCGCGCAGCCGCTCGGCCGACACGGCGGTCTGCACCGGTTCGGTGCCGCCGGTGCCGCGCTCCGACTCGTCGTCGTCCTCGTGGTGATGGTGGCCGGCGCCGGCGCCCAGCGACTCCAGCGCGCGCCCCAGCTCGTCGGCCACCTCCTTCACCATCGCCTCGGCCTGGTCGGCCGTCACCACGCCCTCGGCCGCCAGCTGCCGCGCGTACAGCTCGCGCACGGTGGGCTGGTTGCGGATGCGGTCGTACATCAGCGGCTGGGTGAAGAGCGGCTCGTCGCCCTCGTTGTGCCCCCAGCGGCGGTAGCCCACCAGGTCGAGGAGGAAGTCCTTCCCGAACTGCTGCCGGTAGGCGAACGCCAGCCGCGTGGCCGCCAGGCACGCCTCGGGGTCGTCGGCGTTGACGTGGACCACGGGGATCTCGAAGCCCTTGGCCAGGTCGCTGGCGAAGCGCGTGGAGCGGTCGTCCTCCGGATCGGTGGTGAAGCCCACCTGGTTGTTGGCGATCAGGTGCAGCGTTCCGCCCACGGTGTAGCCGCGCAGCCCGCTCATGTTGAGCGTCTCGGGCACCACCCCCTGCCCGGGGAACGCCGCGTCGCCGTGGATCAGCACCGCCATCGCGGCGCCGCGGTCCACCGCGGGCGCACCGGGGTTCGAGGTGTCGTCCTGCGAGGCGCGCGTCATCCCGATCACCACCGGGTTCACGAACTCGAGGTGGCTGGGGTTGGGCGAAAGGGTCACGCGCACGGCGCGGCCGCCCACCTCCTTCTCCTCGGTCCACCCCATGTGGTACTTCACGTCGCCCGACGGCTCGTCGCTGTTCTGCGCGTCGTCGTTGCCGGGCACCAGCTGCGCGCTCTGGAAGCCGGCCAGCATCATCGGGTACGGCTTCCCCAGCACGTGGGTCAGCACGTTCAGCCGGCCGCGGTGCGCCATCCCGATCAGCACCTCGCGCGAGCCGGCCTGCGCGGCGCCGGCCACCATCTCGTCGAGCATGGGCACCATGGCGTCGGTGCCCTCGATGCTGAAGCGCTTCTGGCCGAAGAAGGTGCGGTGCAGGAAGCGCTCGAAGCCCTCGACCTGGGTGAGCCGGCGCAGCAGCGCCTCCTTGCGCTCGGGCGGCAGCGGCTGGCTGTAGCGCCCCGTCTCGATCGCCTCGCGCAGCCAGGCGCGCTCTTCGGCGTTGGGGATGTGGTGGTAGTCGTAGCCGGTGGTCCCCGAGTAGATCCCGCGCAGGCGGCTGACCTCGGCGGCCAGGTTGGCCGACGCGGCGTCGTGCCCCAGCACCACCGCGGCGGGAAGCTGCTGCAGGTCGGCCTCGCTCAGCCCGTAGCGCTCCAGCGCCAGGGCGGGGTCGGCGTGCGGCTCGCTCCCCAGCGGGTCGAGCCGCGCGGCGGTGAGCCCGCGGGTGCGGATGGTGCGCGACATCTCGCGCGCCGCCACCAGCTTGCGCACGTCCACCCCCGGCGCGGCCGCGGCCGCCACAGCCGCGGCGGGCGCACCCGCACCCGCGGCGGCGGCCTCGAGCTCGGCGGGGTCGATGGACGCGAAGAAGGAGCGCCACCCCTCGTCCAGCGACTGGGGGTCGCGCAGGTACTGCTCGTATCGCTCCAGCACGTAGCCCGCGTTGGGGCCGTGGAAATCGCGAAGGTCTGCCATGGGCCTGGTTCACCCCTCGTATGCGGGCACGCCACCCGGGCGTGCCTCGACGCCCGCTTCCGCGCGGGTTTCCGCGGCCGGAAACGGGCAAATCGCGGTAAAGTAAGCCGCCCCTCCCCCGCCCGCCACCGTGCCGGCGCCGTGTTTCGGCTGCCCTGCAAGGACCGGACGCGGGGACGAAGCTGCGCTCGTGCCGTTGATACACCGGAAACGGATGGTCGGGCGACGTGATCGTGGAGTGAGGGGATCCGACGGGCGAAGCGAGAAAGTCCCCTCGGCGGGCCGTCACGGGGCTTTCGCCGTGGAGATGTCGCCAGGACGACAAACTGCTGAATGTCACACGGAGCAACGGAGGGAACGGAGGAACTGCGATGAAGTTCTCCGTTTCCTCCGCTGCTCCGTGTGACTCATGGCGATGCCTGTCCAGCAACGGGTTCTGCCGACCCGGCCCGGTGTCGACGGGACGAGAGGTTGGGCTTGCCCGTGTGGATGCAGCCCGGTATCCTGCGCTCGTTTCCGCCGCTGACTCTTCTCACGACCCCGCCGAGACCGATGGCTGAAGATCGCGACCTGGAGAAGGTCTATTCTCGCAAGCAGTTCGCGGCCAAGCTGCGCCGCCTGGCCGACAGCATCGAGACGGAGGCGGCGTTCACCATCCAGGTCGCCGGCGAGCGCCTGAAGATCCCCGCCGACGCCGAGTTCAACGTGGAGCACGAGCGCTCCGGTGACACTGAAGAGCTGGAGTTCCAGCTGCGCTGGAAGCGCGCCTCGGACTGACTTTCATGCGGTTTCGCTACATCGAGCCCCTCTCCGGCACCAGCCGGGGAGGGGCTCCGTCGTGACCGCGCTTCCCGGTGCCGAGATCGGATCCGCCGCGCGGCGGCCCGCCCGCTTTCAACGCCTCGAACTGCGTGGGCGGCTTCGCCGCGAGTATCGGAGGAAGGGGAGTCAGGGGGAGGACCACGGTGAAGCTCCCCCTGACTCCCTTTTCTCCGATGCTCTGCGTTCACGCGGTTCCGACAGCCTGCGTCCACGCGATGCCGGCAAGGCACAAAAGAGAGCGGCGCCTCGTCTTTCGACTGGGCGCCGCTCCGCTGCTCGCGCCCCGGGCACGCGCCCGGCTACGACGCCATCGCGGGGACGGAGATCCTCTCGTCGACCACGGCGCCCAGGTCGCGGAAGACGGCGCGCACGGGGGCGCTGATCAGCTCGTGGCGGCGGGCGTTGCCGTCGTCGTCGGGCCACCGCACCAGGCGGAACGCGCCGTCCGAGATCTCCAGCGCCGTCACGTCGCCGTCGGTGAAGCAGCAGCAGCCGGTGTTGAAGTAGCAGGGCTTGTCCATGTCCACCGGGCCGGCCGCGCCCGTCTTCCCCTGTCCGCCGGCGCGGACCCACTCGAGCTTCGCCTCGAGCGCCGCCACCCCCTCCTTCAGCCTGGCGTCGCCCGGGTTGGCGTCGAGCCGCGCCTGCGCGCCGGCGAGCTCGTCGGCCACCTGCAGCTCCAGCGAGCGCGAGCGGAACACCGGCTGGTGCGTGTGGCCGGCGATCAGCGCGAGCTGCGGCTGCGACAGCGCCCAGTGGTACATCGCCACGCTGTGCTTGTGGCGCAGCAGGAAGTCCTTCGACGGCGTGTTCAGCGACACCTTGAACAGGCGCTGGAAGGGCCGCCACGCGAAGCGCACGAAGGCCCGCGCCACCCATCCGATGCGCTCGGGGTCGGCGTCGGAGGTGCCCTGGTGCCCGTGGAGAAGGAGGAGGCGGCCCAGCGGCGCCCCGCCCTCGGTCACGTTCACCACCGCCGCCTCGCGCACCTGCAGGTCGCTGCCGAAGATGGGGTGCAGGAAGCGCTTGACCGGCCCTTCGTGGCTCCACAGGTCGTCGTGGTTCCCCCAGAAGCGATGGTAGCGCTTCTGGCGGTGGAACTGGGCCTCGATCTCCAGCGTGCGGCCGTAGCTCTTGATCACCGGGCCGGCGTTCTCCTCCCACAGCTCCTCCACGTCGCCCAGCACCACCAGCGTGTAGCCCATGCGAAGGTACCAGGCCAGCGCCGCGTTGTACGCCTTCTCGCAGCGGCGGAAGTCGTCGGCGTGGTTGCGCGCGCCCTTGTGCATGTCGGAGAAGATCACCCACCGCTCGCCCGCCGTGTCGAGGGTGAGGGGCGCCTGGTCCTTGATGCGCTCGACCGTCTCGTCGAGCCGTTTGGCGACCTGGCGGTGATAGCCGGTGTCGTGCGCGGCCTGTGCCGCCTGCGCGCTCTGCGTGCTCATGGTCGGGGTCCTCCGGGGGGATGATGGGGTTCGGGCTGAACGAACGGATGGGAGCTCGGCGGCGAACGACGCCATGGGAGCGGATCGGGATGCGCGCGCGGAGGCTGCGAGGAACGTCGGGCCGGCGGCCGTGGGGACCGGGTGGATGGGCTCGGCGCCCGCGGGTCCGGGTCAAAGGTAGGGCCGTGCGCCCGCTTGGCGCCAGCCTTTTGTTCCCGCGTCCACGAGTGGCGCGAAACGCGAAAGTGTGTTAGATTTCAATGTTTGCATCGGATACCAACGCTGATGGCGCCGAGCGGCGCCGGACTCTGCGGACCAGCCGAGACGAAAACAACGCGAGCAGTACGGCGCGAGATCACGCGAAAGGGCGGAAAAGCCGCCGCGCGCCGCAACCGATGGACCCGGAAGTGAAAAGCCCGGGCACCTCACAGACTGGAAACGAATGCGCTTCGACGAGCTGAACCTCGCACCGATGCTGGTGCGCAACGTGGCCGAGCTCGGCTACGAGATCCCCACCCCCATCCAGCAGCAGGCCATCCCCGCCGCCCTCGAAGGGCGTGACGTGCTGGGACGGGCCCCCACCGGCACCGGCAAGACCGCTGCCTTCATGCTTCCCACCCTCCACCGGCTTAACGGCAAGGAAGGGCTGCGCGCGCTGGTGATCTGCCCCACGCGCGAGCTTGCCATCCAGGTGGCCGAGTCGGCGAAGGACTATGCCCGCAACACCGAGCTCTACGTAAGCGTGGTGTACGGCGGCGTGCCGCTGGACAAGGAGCTTCGCGACCTGCGGGCGGGCGTGGAGGTGCTGGTGGCCACGCCGGGCCGGCTGATCGACCACATGGAGCGCGCCAACATCGACCTGAGCGAGGTCGAGGTGCTGGTGCTGGACGAGGCCGACCGCATGCTGGACATGGGCTTCAAGCCGCAGATCGACCAGATCCTGCGGCGCGTGCCCAAGGTGCGGCAGACGCTGTTCTTCTCGGCCACCATGCCCAACTCGGTCAAGAGCCTCGCCTACGAGATGCTCCAGGACCCGGTGACCGTGGAAGCGGCGCCGAAGGTGACCACCGCCGAGGGCGTGGAGCAGTTCGTGTACCCCGTGGAGGGGCGCGAGAAGCCCAAGCTCCTGCTCAAGATCCTCAAGCAGGAAGAGGTGGAGAGCGCGCTGGTGTTCGTGCGGACCAAGTTCGGCGCCGACCGGCTGGCCAGCGAGCTGACCCGCGCGGGGCTGAAGGTGGAGACGATGCACAGCGACCGGAACATGACGCAGCGCGTACGCGCGCTGGAGTCGTTCCGCGAGCGCCACGTGAAGATCCTGATCGCCACCGACGTGGCGCAGCGCGGGATCGACGTGGAGGGGATCAGCCACGTGATCAACTTCGACGCGCCCAAGGACCCCGAGGGCTACGTGCACCGGGTGGGCCGCACGGCGCGCGCGGGCGAGAAGGGCGTGGCCATCACCTTCATGTCGGGCGGCGAGATCGGCGACGTGGCGGCGGTGGAGCACCTGCTGGGCTACCGCCTGGCGCGGGTGCACGTCCCCGGCTTCTCCTTCCACGCGCCCACGGCCACCGAGGCGGTGGACGGGGTGGAGCAGGAGTCGGTGGTGGAGCAGCCGCCCACCATCCAGCAGCAGAAGGCCGACAAGACCAGCCGCGGCCGCCGCATGGGCGCCCGCGCGGGGAAGGACCTCTCCCCCGAGGAGCTGGCCAAGCTGCTCAAGGTCGGCTGACCCCCGGTACGGAAGTACGGGGGTACGGAGGTACGAAACTGCTTCGAACGAACGAGCCCCGCTGCCGGATTCCGGCGGCGGGGCTCGTCTGCTGGTGGGGGTATGACTACCACTTCTGGTTGATGACTGTGCATTCCAGGCCCGAGCCATCCCCCGTCATCCTGCCGACCACACCGAAATCGCGACACGAGCGAGGGGTCGCAGGCCGAAGGATCTATAGCCGGTCCGCGCGAAACAGCCTGCGGTAGCGCGTCCGACGTTATAGATCCTTCGCGCTGCGGCCATCGTTGCGACCTCGACCCAGGTGTGGTCGCGCTCAGGATGACGACCGGTCGGCAGCGCTCGAATGCACAGTCAATCAAGAGAGATGGTATTGATCCGGTCGCGGAGCGGTCAGCGCCTGGGGGTGACGGGGCTCTCCCAGCGGCGAAGGGTGTGTTCGGGGAGCCGGCGGGAAGCGCGCCACGCGGCCTCGCGCACGGCGTCGTCGACCCGGTTGGCGAGCACCAGCAGCACGTCTTCGGTGGCGGCGGGGTCGGCGGCCAGCGCCTCGGCGGCGCGGCGGCGCGCGTCGGGTGCCGCGCCGCCCACGTCCAGCACGGTGGCCAGCCGCGGCCGGGTGGCCGGCCAGCCGCATCGCGATGCCGGGGTCGCGCCGCCCGTCCAGCGCCAGCGCCGTGGCGAACAGCGTGGGCGCGGTCAGCGTGGAGTCGGCGGCCACCTGGGGCGCCATCTCGCGCAGAGAGGAGCCGCCCAGGTTGCGCACCGAGAGGAAATGCTCGCCCTCGCCGGGAGCGACGGCGAGCTGCGCCAGCACCAGCGGATCGCGCACCCCGCGGATCGAGGCCATGTCTCGCGCCAGGCTCTCGCTCCCCTCGGCGTACAGCTCCTGCACCATCCCCAGCAGGAACTCGCGAGGCACGCCGGGTGTGCGGAGGAGGCTCACCAGCACGAGGTAGTCGAGCCCCCTTGCCCGCACGAACGGCCAGCGGACGGTGCCGGCCCGCAGCCTCGCGACGAAATCGACGGTGAACATCTCGGCGTCGTCGCGCGGCGACAGGGTGAAGCGGGCCGAGTCGAGCCGCGGAGCCACCGCGGGAAAGCCGTACTGCAGGTTGTGCGTGAGCCAGCCGGTGCGGGCGCCGTGCCGCACGCCGACGGCGGAGTACTGCGCGCAGTTCCCCTCGCACCCCTGCTCGGTCACGAGCACGACGAACACGGTGAGGGCGCGTGCCTCGTCGTGCACCAGCGCCACGCTTTCGATGTTCCCCGGCAGCCGGGCGGCGGCCACGAAGCGCGCCACCTCGGGCGGAAGCGCCGCGGTGCCCCGCGGGGTGGGCGCGGGGGGAGGTCCGGGGCTTTCTCCCTCGCGGTTCCACAACGCGCCCCCGCCGCCGGTGAGCAGCAGCTGGAACCCCTGCGCCAGCGCGTGCGTGACCACCCGCACCGTGCGCACCGACCTCTGCCCGGGTGCCAGCACCGTCGCCCCGGCGGGGGGAGCGAACACCCAGTACGACGGATCGTTCGGGTTCTCCCTCGTCACGGCCCACGCCAGATCGCGGCTGGCCGCGTTGGTCAGGCGCCGGCCGCGCTGGATCGCCACCAGCTTGTGTCGTTCCAGGAAGATGGGCGGGTAGAGCGGCGTGGAGCCGGCGTTCACCAGCGCGACCGGGATCGCCCACTCCTGCTCGCCCCGGGCGGTGGCGAAGCGGCTCGCCGACACGCGAACCGGCCGGCCCGCCAGCGCCAGGCGCAGCGAGCCGCAGCGCTCCGGCGAGGGGGTGACGACGATCGAGTCAGGCGTGGGGAGCCGCGCCTCGATGCCCAGGCACCCCAGCTGTGCAGCGGCGCGATGGGGGAGCCCGGCCGCGAGGCCGGCGAGCAGCACGGGGGCGATGGCGAAGCGTGGGGGCATGGCGGGAGGAAACGGAGGGGTAGATGCGCCGAGCCGGGATCGTACAAACCGGCATGATCGGTCTGGCCGCCCAAGATTGGCGGAGCCCGGGCCCGCGGCAAGGTGGACCGTCCGCTTCGGGCACCGCCAGACGAGAGGGGCCGCCCGGCAAACCTGCGCCGGACGGCCCTCCGTACCTCCGTACCTCCGTACCTCCGTACCTCCGTACCTCCGTACCTCCGTACCTCCCTACCTCCCTACCTCCCTACCTCCGTACCTCCGTACCTCCGTACCTCCGTACCCGATTCAGCCGGCCTGCTCGACCGCTTCCACGGCGATGGTGATGTCGACCTCGTCGCCCAGCACGGCGCCGCCGCCCTCGGCCGCGCGGTTCCAGGTCACGTTGTAGTCCATCCGGTTGATCTTCGTGCTGGCCTCGAAGCCGATGCGGCGGCGGCCCGGCGTGCCGCCCACCGCCAGCATCCGCCCGTCGAGCACCACCGGCTTCGTGACGCCGCGGATGGTGAGGTTGCCGTGGATCTTGAGCGCGCCGCCCCGCTGGGCCTGCACGCGCGTGCTCGCGAAGGTGATGGTGGGGTGGCCGGCCGCGTCGAAGAAGTCGCCCGAGCGCAGGTGCGTGTCGCGGCGCTCGTTGCGCGTGTCGATGCTGGCCGTCTGGATCTCCACGTTCACCGAGCCGCCGGACAGGTTGGCCGGGTCGGCCACGATGCTTCCCTTCCACTGCCCGAAGGTGCCGTTCACCCGGCTCACCAGGTGGCGGATGCGGAAGGTGAGCTCCGAGTGGGTGACGTCGATCTGCCAGGTGACCGGCGGCGCCACGGGTGCGGGCGCAGCCGCCGGGGCGGGGCCATTCGCGCCCAGGAGCAGCGCGGGGAGAAGGAGGAGCGACGCGAACGAGCCTGCGGCCATGACGGGGTGTCTCCGGAACGGGTTTGTCGTTGCAACGACGATCGGGCGTGAGCGCTGAAAGACACCGGCCGCCGGGCCGATGTTCCTGTCGGCGTGGGAACGGATCGTGGCGAGGGCCAGACGTAAATCGTTTGTAAAGTCGCTGGACCGGGTGCAAATGCCTGGATACCATCCATCTGCGCCTCGCCTCGCCCGCTCACCCGAGCCCCGCCTCCCCAATGTCCACCGTCGTCGCAGAATCGCTCCCGCACACCGCCGGCTCCCCGCCCGCGCCTGCCGCCACGCCGGCACGGACGCGCGTGGACGCCGTGGACCTGCTCCGCGGGCTGGTGATGGTGATCATGCTGCTGGACCACACGCGCGACTTCGTGCACCGCGAAGCGCTCTTCTTCGATCCCACCAACCTGGAGCGCACCACGCCGGCGCTCTTCCTGACGCGGTGGATCACGCACTACTGCGCGCCGATCTTCGTGTTCCTGGCCGGCACCGGCGCGTACCTCCAGCTCTCGCGCGGGAAGACCAAGGCCGAGCTGTCGCGCTTCTTGTGGACGCGCGGGCTGTGGCTGGTGGTGCTGGAGGTGACCGTGGTGCGCTGCGTGGTGGCGTTCGACTTCAACTACGCGCGCTTCCCCGGCTTCCTGCAGGTGATCTGGGTGATCGGCGTGTCGATGATCATCCTCGCCGGGCTGATCCACCTTCCGCTACGCGCGGTGGGGGCGATCGGGGTCGGCATCATCGCCCTGCACAACCTGCTCGACGGGGTGCGGGTGCAGGGGTGGCAGGGGCCGGGGTCGCAGGCGCCGGGCGTGCTGGAGGCGATCTGGATGGTGCTCCACCAGCAGGGCTTCATCGTGGTGGCGGGGCTGCCGGTGCTGGTGCTGTATCCGCTCCTGGCGTGGATCGGCGTGATGGCGGCCGGATACGCGTTCGGCTCGGTGTACGACTGGGAGCCGGAGCGGAGGCGTCGCTTCCTGGTGCGCCTGGGGCTGGGGATGCTCGCCGCCTTCGTCGTGATCCGCGCCACCAACCTGTACGGCGACCCGTCGGAGTGGGCGGCGCAGAAGAACGGCGTGTTCACGGTGCTGTCGTTCATCAACGTCACCAAGTACCCGCCCTCGCTTCTCTTCCTGCTGATGACGCTGGGGGCGGCGATGCTGTCGCTGGCGTGGTTCGAGCGGCTGGGGCGCGGCCCCATCGCCCGCGCGCTGGTGACGTACGGCCGCGTACCGCTCTTCTTCTACGTCCTGCAGTGGATCGTGGCGCACCTGTTCGCCATCGTCTTCTCGCTGATCGCGGGGAAGAGCGTGGCGCACCTGTTCGCCTTCCCCGGCGCCATCCAGCCGCCGCCCACCGGCGTGGGCTTCGGCCTGGCCCTCACCTACCTCGCGTGGATCCTGGGGATCGTGGTCACCTACCCGCTCTGCCGGTGGTTCGCGGGCGTGAAGCGGCGCCGGACCGACTGGTGGCTGAGCTATCTGTAGGACGCGCGACGGTTTCCCTGGACGACCGTCCGCTTTTGCGCGATCACGGGAGATGAACGAAGCAGCGACTACGGACGTTGAAGCCTCGCGCGGTTTGCGATGCTTTTCGTCGTTGTTGCTGCGGCTTCAGCCGCCGGTCGACGATGCCTCGCTTCCATTCGGCGTCGCCGTTGCACCCGTACATGTCGAGATCGGTGTGGATGCGAAGCCTTTCCGCACCTCCGCACCTTAGTTCGTATTCTGAGCGCATGTACCAGTGCGTTACGCGCAGTCTCGTTGACTTCATGGTATGGGCCACCTATCCTCGGCAGATTCACCCATCCATAGCTGACGGAGGCACCACGTTGCCCGGCAAGATCCAGCGGGAGATCCTGCAGAACAAGCCCATCCCCTCGCTCGAGGAGGAAGCCTATCTGAACGTGCAGCGCACGGCCAACGTGCTGCTGCAGGGGCTTACCGAAGTGCTTCGCGGGCACGACCTTACGCCCACGCAGTACAACGTGCTGCGCATCCTGCGCGGCGCGGGCGACAAGGGGCTGACGGCCGGCGAGGTGGGCGACCGCATGATCACCCGCGATCCCGACGTGACCCGCCTGCTGGACCGGCTGGAGAAGCGCGGGCTGGCCTCCCGCTGGCGCTGCACGACCGACCGGCGCGTGGTGTGGACCCGCATCACCGACGCCGGCCTGGCGGCGATCGCGCCGCTCGACGCCGAGATCGCGGAGCTGCACCTGGCCCAGCTCGCCCACATCGGCGCCGAGGGCCTCACCAGCCTGATCGCGCTGCTCGAAGCGGCCCGCGAGCCCGTCTGAAGGCAGGACCGGCGCGCTCGCGACCCCGCGCGCCGGCCAATCCCCCCGCAAATGGCGGCTAAAGCCGCGGCGCCGCGGCTACAACGACAGGAAGCCTCACGAACCGCGTGAGGCTTCAACTGCGTGTGCTCCGGACGGCAGCGTGCTACGAAAGGCCGGGAGATCCGGCGGGTCAGCCGTTCCTTCCCAGGTGCGGGTGCTCGGCCTTCCATGCGCGCAGCTTGCGGATGGTGGGGACGTACGGCTCCGCTCCGTTGATGAAGTTGGACAGCCCCGTGGGGCTCATCCCCACCTCGCGCGAGACCTGGCGCAGGCTGGTGAAGTCGAGGTATTCGCGCAGCGCGCCGCGGATGGACTCGATCTCTCGCGCGAACCCCTCGGGATCGCGCTCGCGTTGCGCATGCAGGCTTTCATCGCTTTCCTCCGTCATCATTGATGCCCCGGTCCGCCGTTTTCTTTGTTTACCTGCGCGACGGAGTATGTGCGAGCACGTTCGGATTGTCAATATCGTCCATTCTGAGATGTGCATTTTCAAGTAAGCCCGTTGTGTACTTGGATTTACACGAATTTTCCACACATCGTCCTACTGAAATGATCGTGTACGGGACGTCTGCTTCTGCCGATTCCGACGTGTGGGATGAACGTCAGGGGGGCTTGCCAACGCGGCTGCCGGGCGGCAGCATCCTGCGCCAACCGACACATGGGAGCCCACCCGAAATGGCCGTACCTGATTTTCCGACCGACCACCCGTTGCCGACGCGCGAACCGGTGAACGTGCGCACGGCGGTCCTGCTCGCGCTGATCTTCGGGCC
Organism: Longimicrobium sp.; assembly: GCA_036399995.1. Classification (GTDB taxonomy): domain Bacteria; phylum Gemmatimonadota; class Gemmatimonadetes; order Longimicrobiales; family Longimicrobiaceae; genus Longimicrobium. The sequence goes on from DASWMA010000440.1 coordinate 37,010, forward strand.
GCTGGGGCTGTTCTACACCAGCACCGGCGGCGCGCTGTTCTGCCTGTTCCTGTTGATCGTGCTGGGGCTGTTCACCGTGGGGATCGGGATCATCCCCGTGTGGCTGGTGAGCGTGCTGTGGGCCTATGTGGCCGCCAGCCACTCGCACGTGAACGCTGGTGAAGCGGAGGATCGCCCAGCGGGAGCGTGAAGACGGCTGGCGAGTAGACGGATGGGAGATTTGCGAGTAAACTCGCGGCTACAACGGCACGCAGTCCGCCTTCGCGGACTTCAACGGCAGAGATGTCGATCCTGAAACGAGCAACGCCCCGCCGGCATCCCGGCGGGGCGCTGATCGTTCGTCGTGCGTGGATCACTCGGAGCGCAGGGCTTCGAGCGGGTCGAGGCGGGCGGCGCGGCGGGCGGGGAACCAGCTCGCGGCCACCGCGGCGCCGCCCAACATCGCGGCGACCAGCGCATAGGTCACCGGCTCCAGCACCGGAACGCCGCGGAAGAAGTGCGCCACCGTCTGCGCCGTGCCCAGCGCCAGCATGGCGCCGAAGATCGCGCCGGCACGCGCCAGCCGCACGCCGCCGCCCAGCACGTGTCGCACCACCTGCCCCTCGCGCGCGCCCAGCGCCATCCGCACGCCGATCTCGCGCGTGCGCCGCGTGACCCCGTACGCCACCACGCTGTAGACCGAGGCCACGCACAGCAGCAGCGCCGCCGCGGCCACCGCCAGCAGCACCACGCCGAACCAGCCGAGCGGCGCGCGGTAGGCGGCCAGCCGCGCCTGCATGGTCATCGCCGCGGTCACCTGCGCGCCGGGGATGGCGGAGCGGAGCGCGGCTTCCACGGCGGGGGCCAGGCGCATCGGGTCGCCCGTGGTGCGCACGGCCACGGCGGCGTGGGTGGGCGGGTGCGCGTGGGTGGACAGGTACAGCGCCGGTGCGCGGGCCTGCGGCGTGCCCGGGCCGGCGGGCGCCACGTCGTCCACCACGCCCACCACGGTGTACGTCTGGCCCCAGAAGCCGGTGGGCGACAGCGGCTTCCCCACCGGCTCGCCACGGGGGTACAGCCGCCCCGCCAGCGCCTGGTTGATCACCGCCACGCGGCGGCCCCGGTCGGCGTCCGTCATCTCGCGCCCCTTCAGCACGCGCACGCCCAGCGCGCCGAACCAGCCGGGGCTGACGGAAAGGTTGCGCACGGGCCCGTTCAGCACCGGCGTGTACACGTTGGCCAGGCTGCACTCGCGGCAGAAGGTGGTGACCCAGTCTTCGGCGCCCAGCCCCAGCCATGCGTCGGGCGAGCCCAGCGCGGCCGCGCGCACGCCGGGAAGCTGGCGCACGCGCTGGAGGGCCGCGGCGAGCGCCGCCGCCCGCCGCGATGGGTCGGCCGCCAGGGTCGCCGGCGTGTCGAGCCGCAGGGTGAGCGTGTCGGCCGGGTCGAAGCC
>DASWMA010000441.1:0-2584 GCA_036399995.1 Longimicrobium sp.
GGGACCGGAGCCGCGCGCAGCCGCGTACCTCTGCACGAACGAAATATATGGGGATCAATACGAAGCCGCATCGTCCCCGCCCATACGTCACCGCGCCTGCGCGGCCACGGCGGTGGCGGCGCCCACGCCGCCGGCGTCCCACACCAGGTCCAGCAGCGACGCGGTTTCGTTGGGGTTGCGCGAATCCATCAGCTCCTTGGTCACCCCGATCGCCAGCCCCGTCCCCGCGCCCACGTACAGGCTGGTCTGGCGGTCGGCGCCGGCCAGCCGCGCCACCCCGGCCGAGAGCCCCGTCACCAGGAACGAGGTGAAGAAGTGCTGGAACTTGTCTTCGCCGAAAAAGCGGTCCGGAACCTTGGGATCACGCCCGGCGCCCAGCGAAAGGCACAGGCACAGCATCACCTTGTCCATCGGTTCATCCCCCCGTGGCCCAGGCGCACACGGCATCCACCGCGCGCTGCCAACCCGCGAGCGCATCGGCGCGCTCCGCGTTCTCCATCTTCGGCTGGAACACCGTCTCGTCGGGGCGGGCCGCCGCGAACTCTTCGGGCGTCTTCCAGAACCCCGTGGCCAGCCCGGCCAGCCCCGCCGCGCCGCGCGCCGTCATCTCCACCAGACTGGGGCGGCGGACGGGCACGCCCAGCACGTCGGCCTGGAACTGCATCAGCCAGTCGTTGGCCGCGGCGCCGCCGTCCACGCGCAGCTCGGGCATGCGCACCCCCGCGTCGCCCTCCATCGCCTGCGCCACGTCGTGCGTGCTGAAGGCCATGGCCTCGAGCGCGGCGCGCGCCAGGTGCGCCCGCGTGCTCCCGCGCGTGAGCCCGAACAGCGTGCCGCGCGCCCGCGGCTCCCAGTGCGGCGCCCCCAGCCCGGTGAACGCGGGAACGAAGTACACGCCGTCGTTGGATTCGAGCGACCGCGCCAGCGCCTCGGTCTCGGCCGCGTCGCTCAGGATCCCCAGCCCGTCACGCAGCCATTGTACCGCCGCCCCCGCGATGAAGATGGAGCCCTCGAGCGCGTACGCCCGCTCGCCGCGCGGCCCGCAGGCGGCGGTGGTGAGCATCCCGTGCCGCGAGGGGACGCGCCGGTCGCCGGTGTGCACCAGGAGGAAGGCGCCGGTGCCGTAGGTGTTCTTCCCCTCCCCCGGGCCCCAGCACGCATGCCCGAAGAGCGCCGCCTGCTGGTCGCCCGCGATCCCCGCCACCGGCGCCTCGCCGCCGAACGCCTCGCCGTCCGTAGGCCCGTAGACCTCGGACGACGGCCGGATCTCGGGGAGCACCGCCGCGGGAACACCGAACAGCTCCAGCAGCGACGGCTCCCACGCGTCCTCGTCCAGGTCGTAGAGGAGGGTGCGGCTGGCGTTGGTGCGGTCGGTCAGGTGCAGGCGGCCGCCGGTCATCTTCCACACCAGCCAGCTGTCGACGGTCCCCGCGGCCAGCTCGCCCGCCTCGGCGCGCCGGCGGGCGCCGGGGACGTTGTCGAGCAGCCACGCCAGCTTGGTGGCGCTGAAGTACGGGTCGATCACCAGCCCGGTGCGCGCGCGGACGTCCTCTTCCCTCCCCTCCTCCTTCAGCCGCCGGCACAGGTCGGCCGTGCGGCCGTCCTGCCACACCAGCGCGTGGTGCAGCGGCTCGCCCGTCTCCCGGTCCCACAGCACGATCGTCTCGCGCTGGTTGGTGATGCCGATGCCGGCGAGCGCGTCGATGGCGGTGCCCGCGTGCGCGGCGGCCACCTTCGCCACGCGCCGCGTCACCTCCCAGATCTCGCCGGCGTCGTGCTCCACCCAGCCGGGCCGGGGGAAGTGCTGGGTGAACTCGCTGTACGCCCGCCCGCGCACCTGCCCGTCACGGTCGATCACCAGGCAGGTGGTGCCGGTCGTCCCCTGGTCGATGGCTAGGATCATCTCGCAGCCTGCATTCGATAGACGTTGACCTGCAGATTCAACCATCATCGTCAGAGTCGTCAAAGCCGTCCCGTCCCCGTGTGCTCCCCCGCGCGTCGCGTTCCTCGCCGGTGTTCAGAACCGCTTCGGCTGGCAACCTACTTCGCGGGGAGCACGGCTGTCCACGACTCGCGATCACGGAGGAGCCCTCGGCGAAGCACGAATGCGTCGGCGACACGGCCGGAGAGCGAAGGTCGGCCGGTCCTCCGAGTGCGGGGAAACACCCTTCCACGCAGCGCCGCCCTCCGGAGAGACGATTGCCCTGTCGTCTAGCATGAAATGTGCTGAAAGGAGCCAGCACGGCCGCGGAATGTCCCCGTCGGCATCCGTGGGTCGGGGCCCTCTGCCCGCCCGCTCGCCCGCAAGGCACTCCTCGCGATCGGGACATCCGCATCCGTAAAGCTCCCCTGACGTGACCGGCAATGTTTGCCGGACCGTCGACTGTTTCGTCCAATCCCCCACTGGAGGCACCCTCATGAAGAAGCTGGCGCTGAACCTCGAAGCGTTGACCGTCGAGTCGTTCGAAACCTCGCGCGAGCTGGAGCGGCGCGGCACCGTGCACGGCCTGTCGGAATCCACGGCGAACCAGATCATCTGCACCTGCGAGAGCGACAACGGCACGTGCGGCGACAGCTGCGACGG
>DASWMA010000442.1:0-7184 GCA_036399995.1 Longimicrobium sp.
AGGGGACAGGGGACAGGGGACAGGGGACAGGGGACAGGGGACAGGGGCCAGGGGACAGGGGACAGCAGGAAGAGGGTTGTCTCCACGCTTCACTCTTCTCCGCGTCGAGAGAAGCGGGCGGGGGATGCGGGGCGGAACGAGAGATGCACACTTTGTTCGACTTGGGCGCTCCCGCAGGGCGGGGTGTCGTGATGAATCCCTGAAGTGGAGCGGGCATGACCGAGAGGAAGTACGCGCCGGACCGGCACGACAGCCCCCAGATGGCGGGGGTGGTGGAGCGGAACATCCGCGCGCTGCTCGCGCGGCGGCAGATGGAGGATCGGCAGAAGGGGGTGGGCGACCGCATCGCCGACGGGGTGACGCGCTTCACCGGCAGCATGCGCTTCGTCTACATCCACCTGGTGCTGTTCGGCGCGTGGATCGTGGTGAACCTGGGGTGGACGCCTCTGCCGGAGTTCGACCCCTCGTTCGTGGTGCTGGCGATGGTGGCGTCGGTGGAGGCGATCTTCCTGTCCACCTTCGTGCTGATCAGCCAGAACCGCATGCAGGCGCTGGCCGACAAGCGCGCCGACCTGGACCTGCAGGTGAGCCTCCTGTCCGAGCACGAGATCACGCAGCTCGTGTCCCTGGTCACGCAGATGGCGCGGAAGATGGGGATCGAGCAGGCCGCCGACCCCGAGCTGCAGGAGCTGGCGCAGGATGTAGCCCCCGAGAAGGTGCTCGACGAGATGGAGGCCCAGTCGCGCGACTTCCAGGCGGTGCCCCGCGGCCGCGGCAAGCGCGGCGGCGGCCCGGACGGGATGGAGCGACGAGCTTGATCGGTACGGAGGTACGGAGGTGCGAACGGCGGTCGATGTCATACCGAATTCAGCGATTGCTCGTGCATTCGCACGACACCGCCCCCCGTCATCCTGAGCGCGACCACGCTGCACCCGAGGCGTGCTGCGGACGCCGCAGCGCGAAGGATCTATACCATCGGATGCGCTACGACTGGGGATTCCGCGCAGGCCGGCTATAGATCCTTCGGCCTGCAACCATCTGGGCATGCCGCGAAGTCGGTGTGGTCGGGCCTCAGGATGACGGGGGAGGGAATGCACAGTCGATCACCGCATCTGGTATCAGATCTTTTGTCGAGCCAGATGGAAAGCTGCTCCGGCGTCGTCGACGCCGGAGCAGCTTTCACTTGCGTACCTCCGTACCCCCGTATCTCCGCACCTGTCAGGATGGGCGGCGGTCTACCGTTCGGGCGCGGGTGAGCAGGCCCTCGAGCTCGTCCGTCGGCGCTTCGTCCCAGCCGACGGGGATCGGGGTGAGGCGGCGCTTGTCGACGTGGTTCTCGAAGCAGAGCCATCCGGACTCGAGCCCCGGCGTGAGCAGCTGGGGCGTGCGCATCCGGCGGTCGCGGGCGCCGCGCCGCTCCGGCCCTGCATATGCCGACGGCGGCATGCGTCGCCGGTCGGCCCCTCTCCGCTCGGAGCGCTGGCCGCCGTATGGGACCACGTCCCACACTCGCCACTCGTGCCCCGCGGAATCTTTGAAGTGTCTCAGTGCCATGGACTTACACCCTGTTGGGGTCCAATCCCCACAATGCAGGTCGCGTGCCGCCACACCGGCTGCTACAAACTCCTAAGTGCTCCTGTAGCATCGGCTTCCGCGTGTTCGGACATCCGCCCGGGAGACGAGCCGCCCCCGCCGCGCGGCCGGTGCTCCGGCGTGCGGCGGGGGCGGCTGCGCATCCCCTGATCTTCGCGAAGGTCCCGGCGAACGACGCTCGGGCGTCAGCTCACCGCCGGGGCGGATCTACCTCCGTACCCCCGTACCTCCGTACCCCCGCACCTGATCAGTTCGCGGGAACGGTGGCGAAGGTGATCGAGAACGGGCACACACCCGTGGTCACCGTCCGGATGACGGTGGCGTACGGCGGCGTGAGGCCGAACTCCTTGCCCGGCGTGCCCGGGGCGCAGTTGCCGGGGTTCAGCGTGTGCAGGCGGCCGGCATAGTCGAACGCCAGCGCCGACACCGGCGCCGAGCCACCGGGAAGAATGGGGTTGTTCAGGCCGCGCAGGAACTGCCCCGCGTTGGGGTTCCACACCAGGATCCCGGTGCCGTACACGCCCACGTACACCATCCCGTCGGGGCCCACGTCCACCGAGCCCGGGAACTCGCCGAAGCCGGTGGCGTGCACGTCTTCGCGCCCGGTGTTCAGGTTCACGATCGACAGCGACCCGTTCGCCTTGCCGAACTCGCCCGCGTTGATCACCACCAGCGACGTGCCCACCACCACCGCGTCGGTGGGGTTGATGCCGCTCAGCGGGATCGTTCCCGCCACCTGCCCGGTGGGGCCGATCACGGTCACGCTGCCGGGGCCCTGCGGGGTGAAGTTCACCAGGTTGGCGTTCAGCACGAACACCGAGTTGAAGCCTTCGGCCATCGCCTGCGGATAGGTGCCCACCGCGATCTCGGCGCCGACGGTGCCGGTGCGCACGTTCACCGGCGACACCGAGTTGCGGGCCGGGTTCCCCACCAGGGCGATGCTGTCGTTCAGGAACGCCGCGCCGGTCGCGCCCGAGTTGGCGGGGAGCGGCACCGTGCGCGCCACCGTGGCGGTGCGCAGGTCCACCACGCTGGCGAAGGGGTAGGTGCCCATCGGCACCACCGCCCAGGGCCCGCGTGCCGCCGCGCCCACCGGCGTGCCCTGCGCGCCCAGGCTCACCGTGCGCGGCGTGGGCGCGGTGCTGTCCGCGCTCACCAGGGTGAGCGAGTTGGAGGTGCTGTTCACGATCACCTCCATCCGCATGGAGGTGTTGGCCGGGAGGCCGGGGTCGTCGGTGCACGCCGCCAGCGCGGCGGGGAGCAGGGCCAGCGCGGCGAGCCGGGCCAGCCGGCCGGGGATTCGGTTGATCATCAGGTCGAAAACCTTCAGGGTTGATGGAGATCTGCGCGGCTCAGGCGCAGGTCGAAGCGCACCCGGCGCCCCGGCTCGGGATAGCCGGCGATCAGGGAATGCGTCTCGTCGAAAAGCCGGTCCACGTCCACGGCCGCCACGGCGGCCCAGCGCCCCAGCCGCCACTCGCGCTGCACCCGCAGGTCGGCGCTCCAGAAGCCGGGGAGGGCGTTCACCCGGTCGGGCACCGGGTAGCGCTCGCCCGCGTAGCGCGCCGCGACCTCGGCGCGCCAAGCGCCGGGCGCCCACTGCGCGGTGAACAGCCCGGAGTGCTCGGGGCGGTACGCCACCTGGATCCCGGTGTCTTCCCCTTCGCGCACGTAGGTGATGCGCGCCACCGACCAGGCGCCCGACACGCGCACCCGCGCCGCGGGGAGGTGCGCCTCGGCGCGGGCGTCGGCGCCGCGGCGGGTCACGTCCAGGTTGCGCGGGCTCCAGCGGAAGGCGAAGTCGGGGAGCCACACGATCATCCCCTTCACGTCGCCGGTGAAGGCGCTGGCGGTGAGGGAGACCTCCGCCGGCCCCAGCGTCCGTGCGTACTGCGCCGAGGCCTCCCACTCGCTGGGGACGCGCTCGGGGCGCAGGTCGGGGTTGGGCACCACCCCCACCCCCTCGCGGAAGAACTGGTCGCCCAGCGAGGGCGGGGTGAAGCTGCTGCGGTTGGCCAGCTGCACGCGCAGCGGGCCGAACGCCGTGGCCGCGGCCAGCGCGCGGCTGACGAACCAGTCGCCTGTCACCCCGTCGCGGTCGGCCCGCGCCTCGGCCGAGAGGGAGACTTCCCTGCGGGCGATGGAGAGCGCGCCCCCCGCGTGCCCGAAGGCGCCGAAGTCGCGCCGCGTCCGCGGCGCCGCGGCCGAGAGCGCGCCGGCCTCCACGCGCTGGACCCCCGCCTCCACGCCGCCGCCCACGGAGCGCAGCAGGCCGCCCTCGCCCAGCAGCCGGTCCACGTCCACGCGGGCGACGCCGGTGCGCACCCGGGTGGTGTCGTCGTACGCCACCCCGAACGGCGGCGCCGGGTCGCTGAAGCGGACGCGCTGCGCCGAGCCGGAGAGCGTGGCCGCGACCGAGGTGCGCGCTCCCGCCCGCCGCCACGCAAGCGACGCCCGCCCGCGCCCCAGCGCCTCCCGCGCGCTGGGCGAGGGAGTGTGCCCCAGGCCGGGAAGGCCGCGGTCCAGCGCGTCCCACCCGCCCCGGGCCCGCAACTCGCCGCCGGCCAGGGGAGATGAGAACGCGCCGAACGCGCTCCACTCCTCCAGGTCGTCGTTGCCGCGGCGGACGACGGTCGGGTCGTTCACGTCGCGCGCGTAGTCGAACCCGCCGCCGATCCGCCGCAGGTGCGCGCCCACGCTCCACGCGCCGGATCCGAGGGCGGCGCCCACCTCGCCGCGACCGCTCCACTCGCCCAGCGAGCCGGCGGAGAGCTCGGCGCTCTGCCGCGCGCGCGCCGCCCGCGTTTCGATCAGCACCACGCCGGCCTGTGCGCGGGGGCCGTAGCGCGCCGTCCGCGCGCCGGGAAGCACGGTCACGCGCTCCACGTCCCCGGCCGGGACCACGCTCAGGTCCGCCGCGCCCGTCACGGGGTCGTTCAGCGGGGCGCCGTCCACCAGCACCAGCACCTGGTCGGCCGCGCTCCCGCGGATGCTGATGGTGCGCTCGCCCGTTGGCCCCGTTCCGCGCACCACCACGCCGCCGGCGCGCTCCACCACTTCCGCCGCCGTCCGCGCGCCGCTCGCCTCGATCTCGGCGCGCCCCACCGTCGTCCCCGCCGCCAGCGAGGCGTCGGCCGTCACCCGCAGCGCCTGCAGGGCCGCGGGGACGGGGTGCAGCGCCACGTCCAGCCGCACCGCCATCCCGTTCCGCACGGTGGTCACCACCTCGCGTGCCGCGTAGCCCGCGCGGCGGACGGAGACGCGGTAGTCGCCCGGCTCCAGCCCGCGCAGCCGGAACGCCCCGGACGCATCCGTCCGCGCCGCGGCCGACGTCCCCGCCAGCTCCACCGCCGCAGCCTCCACCGGCGCACCGGTAGCCGCGTCCGTCACCGTCCCCGCCAGCTCCCCCGGGAACTGCGCGAGAAGGCGAGATGGCGCCAGCATCATCATCCCGAGAACAAGCAGGGAGCAGAGGCCCGGACGGCCGTGATATCGATTTCCGCGATCGACCGTGCGGCCGAGCCGGCTCTCGTCATCCTGAGCGCGACCACGTTGCGCCCAGGCCGCCACGATGGCCGCAGCGCGAAGGATCTGTGATCTACGCTGCGCGACCGCCGGCTTCGTCGCCTCGACCGGGCACAGATCCTTCGGCCTGCGAACCGTCAGGCATGCCGCGATGGGGGCGCGGCCGGCCTCAGGATGACGGGGTACGGGAGTGGGACGAGTGCATGGCCGTTCTCCGCAGACGGCCGAAGCGCCGCCCTTCCCGGGCACCTGGCACCGGGCACTGGGCACTGGGGGATTACGCCGCATCCGCCGCCTCCCTCGAATCCATCATCATCCCCGCGCACGCCTCGCCCGAGAGCGGCACCACCTGCGGCGCGCCCGTGTCCGGCCCCGGGCCGGGGTGCGGGTGGATCCGCACCGGCCAGCCGTAGACGCGCTCCACCGTCTCCCTCGTCAGCACCTGTGCCGGGGTGCCCTGCGCGGCGATGCGGCCGCGGTCGAGCAGCACCAGCCGGTCGGCGTAGCGCGCGGCCAGGTTCAGGTTGTGGGTCACCAGCAGCACCGTGGTTCCCGCGCGCCCCAGGTCGCGCAGCAGCTCGAAGATCGCCATCTCGTGGCTCACGTCGAGCGCGGCGGTGGGCTCGTCCAGCGCCAGCGCGGCGGGCTCCTGCGCCAGCGCGCGCGCCACCCGCGCCCGCTGCCGCTCGCCGCCCGACAGCGTGCCGATCGGCCGCGCGGCGAAGGCGAGGACGTCGCAGCGGCGCATCGCCCGCTCCACGGCGCGGCGGTCGGCCTCGCCCTCGCGGCGCCAGGGGCCCAGGTGCGGGTAGCGCCCCATCGCCACCAGCTCGCGCACGGTCATCGGGAACACCGCCTCTTCGCCCTGGGGGACCACGCCCACCTGCCGCGCGATCTGCTCGCGCGTCCACTCCGCCAGCGGCCGGTCGTCGAAGGCCACGCTCCCCGCCTGCGGCTCCAGCGTGCCCAGCAGGATGCGCATCAGCGTCGACTTCCCCGAGCCGTTGGGGCCCAGGACGGCGGTGCAGGCGCCCGCCCGCACGTCCAGCGACACGCCGTCGAGCGCGGGGCGACTCGCGTCTGGATAGCCGAAGCGCACGCCGCGGCAGCTCCACCCGGTCACGCGGCCCTCCGGCGCAGCAGGTAGACGAAGAAGGGGACGCCCACGAACGCCGTCACCACGCCCACCGGCAGCTCGGTGGGGGCCGCCACCGTGCGCGCCAGCGTGTCGGCCAGCACCACGAACGCGGCGCCGGCAAGGACCGAGGCGGGGAGGAGGAAGCGGTGGTCCGCGCCCCACAGCATCCGCACCACGTGGGGAATGACGAGGCCCACGAAGCCGATCACCCCGCTCACCGCCACGGCGCTCGCGGTCAGCAGCGAGGCGGTGCCGTAGGCCAGCAGCTTGGTGCGCTCCACGCGGGTGCCCAGGTACGCCGCGGTCTCTTCGCCCACGGAGAGGAGGTTGAGCGGGCGGGCAAGCGCGAGAAGGATGACGAGCGACACCAGCATCGGCCCCGCCAGCAGGCCGATGGAGCGCCAGGTGGCGCCCGAGAAGCTCCCCATCATCCAGAACACGGCGGAACGGAAGGCGTCGGCCGAGGCGAAGGTGAGCGCCAGCAGGATGCAGGCGTTGAAGAAGGCGCCCACCACCACGCCGGCCAGCAGCAGGATGCGCGTGTCCAGCGCCCGCCCGACCACGGCCGCGATCCGGAACACCAGGAGGATGGCGAGCACCGCCCCGGCCAGCGCGCAGAGCGCCACCACCCCGCCCGACGCGGCCGCGCCGAGCAGCGCGATGGCGAACACCGCGCCGACGGCGGCGCCGCCGGAGAGCCCGAGGATGTAGGGCTCCGCCAGCGGGTTGCGCAGCAGCGCCTGGAAGGTGGCGCCGCTGGCCGCCAGCGACCCGCCCACCATGGCGGCCAGGACGGCGCGCGGCAGCCGCAGGCGGCGCACGATGGCGATCGTCGTGGGGTCGCCCGTGCCGCGTACGCCCTCCATCACCTGGCGCAGCGACAGCGGCACGGCGCCCAGCCGCACCGCGGCCAGCAGCGCCACCGCGG
>DASWMA010000443.1:0-3028 GCA_036399995.1 Longimicrobium sp.
GATCGACGGAAAAGGGCGGTTGAAACCGCGGCAACGACCACACGAAGTCCGCCTTCGCGGACTACCGGGTTCGGCTCATGCGCGGTTCCTGTGCGCGCATTCGGCATCGTAGCAGGCGCGGCCGCCCCGCTTCCTCCAGAAACGCAGAAGCCCCCGCCTTGCAGCGGGGGCTTCCTCGTCTCCACATCCTGCAGACGTTGAAGCCTCGCGCGGTTTGCGAGGCTTTTCGTCGTTGTTGCTGCGGCTTCAGCCGCCGGTGGACGTCAGTTCGCCGACAGGACGTCGCAGATGGTCGGGGCGAAGCGCACGCCGCGCACCGGCTCGGTGTCGGGGGGGATGCCGGCGCCGCCCATCACCACGCCGGTCTCGCGCGGGGCGAGGGCGCGCAGCCGCTCGGCCGCCTGGTGCACCGCGCCGGCGGGGGTGCGCAGCACCATGCTGGCGCACAGCAGCGCCGGCTTGCGCTCGCCCACCACGCGGCGGATGTCGTCGAAGGGCACGTCCACGCCCAGGTACACCACCTTCCACCCACTGGTGGCCAGCCGCAGCGCGCACGCCATCAGCCCCAGCTCGTGCGGGTCGCCCGGCAGGCCGGCGCACACCGCCTCGGGGCCGGGCGCGATGCCGGTGTCGGCATCGGCCATCATCTGCGCCAGCTTCTCGCGCACGAAGCCGCTGGCGAAGTGCTCCTGCGCCACCACCGCCACCCCGTCCTGCCACAGGTCGCCGATCTCGCGCATCACCGGCAGCAGCGCTTCTTCCGCCCGGCGCTCGGGGGGGAGGTGCCCCAGCCGCTCGTACGCCGCCAGCGCGCCCTGCCGGTCGAAGCGCAGCAGCGCGTCGCGAAGCTGGCGCCGCACCTCGGCCAGGTCGGGCGCGGCGGCGTTGGGTGGCAGCGGCGCGCTCACCCGCCGCACCCGCGCGATCGCCTCGCCGATGGTGAGCCCGTCGTCCGTCAGCTTCTTGATGCGCCCCAGCATGGCCACGTCTTCGTCGCTGTAGACGCGGTACCCGCTCTCGGTGCGCCCGGGGGCGATCAGGTTGTAGCGGCGCTCCCATGCCCTCAGCGTGGCGGGGTTGATCCCCGTGAGGTGCGCCACGCGCTTGATCCTGTAGCTCATTCTGAACCGGTCCTGGCCGTTGAACTGGTGAGGCTCCGCCGCGGCGAGCCCGCCGGACGATCGCCCCGCTCCGCCTCTTGCGTGAACCGTTTCACCCCGCGAACCCGCGGCCCGCACACTACCCCACCTCGCGTCCAAAAGATGCATGGGCGCGGATACGTATACGAATCTGCCAAATTTGCTGGACAGCAACATTCGCGCAAGCGAGTTCGTTACACAAGCGGCCCCAAGCTCTGAGCATGCCGGCGAACCGCGTCCAGCCCGGCGGCTATTTTGATTTATCGGCACCGGAAATCAACGTGTAGCATCTTTGTGAAACCGTGGCCGGCACTGGCCCCGTGGCTGGCCGGGAGGATGCGGGGACGACAGGGTAAAACGGGTGGTTTTCGGCGCCGGACGAAACACGCGCCGTTTGCGAACAGGCCGGTGTGCACGCCCGGGGCTTTCCAACGCCGCGCAGCCGCGGCATCCTTTCCGCGGCTGCGGCCTCACGGAGCGCGCCGATCCCCCCTCATCCGGCCCCATGATCAACTTCACCCCCGAAGAGATCGCCTGGTTCTGGCTGCTGGCGGCGCCCTCGCTGGCGGCGCTGGGGATGGTGCTGTTCAACCTGGTGGTGTGGCCGCGCGGGCGTGAGTCGGGGAAGATGGAGGGGCGGGTGTCGGTGTGCATCCCCGCGCGCAACGAGGGGCGGCGCATCGTGCGGTGCGTGGCGGCGGTGCTGGCGGGCGAGCAGCGGCCCCACGAGATCCTGGTGTACGACGACGCCTCCACCGACGGCACCGCCGACGTGCTGCACCGCCTGTGCGCCGCCGAGCCCAGCCTGCGCGTGATCCGCGGCGACGGCGAGCTTCCGGTGGGGTGGCTGGGGAAGCCGCACGCCTGCGACCACCTGGCGCGCGAGGCGCGCGGCGACGTGCTGGTGTTCGTGGACGCCGACACCGTGGTCACCCCCACCTGCCTGAACCGGCTGGGGTGGATCATGGAGCACAAGCGGGCCGACTTCGTCACCGCGCTTCCCGAGCAGGCCACGGGGGTGCTGACGGAGCAGATGGTGGTGCCGCTGCTGAACCTGTCGTACCTGTGCTGGCTGCCGATGCCGCTGGTGTGGCTCACGCGCTTTCCCTGGCTGCGCGTGGCCAACGGGCAGCTGGTGGCGGTGAAGCGCGAGGCGCTGGAGAAGGCGGGGGGGTGGGCGTCGGTGGCGGGCGAGGTGGCGGCCGACGTGAAGCTGTGCGGCCGCATCAAGGCCGCGGGGAGCCGCGCCGTGTACGCCGACGGGAGCCAGATGGCGCACGGGCGGATGTTCCACAACCGCACCCAGCTCTGGCGCGGGCTGTCGCGGATGCTGTACCACCGCGGCCCCGGCGCGCTGGGGATCGCGCTGTCGCTGGTGCTGTACGGCGGCGTGCTGCTGGCGCCGTACATCGGCCTGGTGCAGGCGATCCGCGGCTACGGCGACCTGCTGTGGCCCTCGGTGATCGGGATCGTGGCCAACCACCTGATCCGCGTGGCCATCGCGGTGCGGCTGCGCCAGAGCAGCAACGGCATCGTGCTGCACCCGCTGGGGCTGCTGTGGATGATCGCGCTGCTGCTGAACTCGCTGCGCCGCGGACGGCGGGGCACGCTGTTCTGGAGCGGCCGCCGCTACGTGTTCGGCGAGGGGCTCGACGGCGCGTAGGGAGTTCGTGCCTCGCGAAGAGGTCGGTCCGGAATCGAAGGTGGCAGGGTTTCACGCGGAGTCAGCGGAGTCAGCGGTGTGAACGGCAACAGCTCCTGGGGTTCTGTTGACTCCGTTAACTCCGCTGACTCCCTGTGAAACATCTTCCTTCCTGCACTGTAAACTGCGTGCAAGTTGCGCAGGTGCATGAGCAACAGGCTTGACACTTGCGGGAACGGAACCGAAG
>DASWMA010000444.1:0-1866 GCA_036399995.1 Longimicrobium sp.
CGATGAAGTTCTCCGTTTCCTCCGTTCTACTCCGTTCCTCCGTGTGACGACCAGCGATTCCGGTCTGCCGCGGGATTCCGGTTCACGGGCCCTCCCCCGCCAGCTTCTCCTTCACCACCTCGCGCACCACCTCGCCGCCGAAGCCGCGGCGCGCAAGGAAGCCTTCCAGCCGGCGGCGGGCGCGTTCCGGCTCCTCGCGGGGGCGGGGCTTCCAGCGCGCGGCGGCGGCGCGCGCCAGGTCGGCCTCCGAGGCGTCCTCCCGCTCCATCACCTCGTCGATCGCGGCGCGGGCGGTATCCTCGTCCACCCCCTTGGCGCGCAGCTCCTGGGTGAGCCGGTGGCGGCCGTGCGGCTTCAGGCGCACCCGGTCGCGCACGAAGCTTTCGGCGAACGCGGCATCGTCCACCATCCCCAGCTCGCCCAGCCGCGCCACGGTGGCGTCCGTCGTTTCTTCCTCGAACCCCTTACGCTTGAGCCGCCGCTTCAGCTCCGTCTTCGAGCGGGCGCGGTGGGAGAGGAGCGACAGCGCCGCGTCGCGCGCCTTCCACGCGCCGTCCTTCGCCTCCAGCGCCGCCAGCCGCGCCTCGTCCACCTCGTCGCCCACGTGCAGGTGCTCGGTCAGCACCAGCTCGGCCGCCAGCGCCAGGCGGAACTCGCCGTCCACGTGCACGTTCACGCGGTCGGCGCGGAGCTTCTGCGGCTGGATGGCAGTGATCTTCATTGGAACGGCAAGCAGGGGGTCGGTGGTGTCGCACAGGAAGCTACCGGCCGCCCGCCGCGGAGGAAAGCGCACGATGCGAACGTCCCTGCCGGCGTCAAGTTCCCACGCGGTTGGACGTTGTCTGTTCAGCCGCTTCGATGTCCCCGCTCCACCCTCACCTCCTGCCGCCTCGATGAGCCCGGACCTTTCGAAGCTGCCGGTGTGCGGCCAGGATTGGGAGACGATGGAGCCGCTCGCGGACGGGCGCCGCCTGTGCCCCCACTGCACGCACCTGATCACCGAGTTGCGCTCGATGAGCAAGAAGAAGATCACGCTGGCGCACGTGATGAGCGGCCAGCGCATCTGCGGCGCCTGCACCCCGAGCAGCTCGCGCCCGTGACGCAGGCTGCACCCAGGCGCTGCCGAGCGGGGCTGGTGACGCTCGCCCTGGGCGCGTCGCTGCTCGCCGCGCGCGCCGGTGCGCAGACGACCCCTCCCGCTGCCGGGCAGCAGCAAGCGCCCGGCGAAAAGGCCGCGTCGCCCCAGGTTCCGGCGAGCGCCACGTCCGCGAACGCTTCGCCGGCCGCCCAGCGCATGCTGGTGGTGCGCGGGAGCATCCGCTCTCGCGAAACCGGAGCGCCGGTGTGGCAGGCGATCGTGGCGGTGGAGGGTACGGAGCGCGGGGCCGTCACCGACAGCGTGGGCGACTACGTGCTCCGCGTCCCCGCCGGCGGCGCCCGGCCGCTGCGGCTGCGTTTTGGAGCGCTCGGATACCGGCCCGTGTCGCGCTCCGTCGCGCGGGTCTCGGGCGAGGTCCGGGTGAATGCGACGCTCGAGCTGCAGGTGATCTGCCCGACGGTCGTCGTGGAGCCCGACCCGCGCCGCCGGGTGGGCTACCACGTCACCCGCATCGAGGGCTCCAGGCCCTGAAGCCGGGGCATTTACATGGGAACCGTCAGCCCGCCGTGGACATCCGCCGGCGGGCTCCGTGTTTTCGCGCGCACGCCGTCTGTCCCCTGTCCCTGTCCCTGTCCCTGTCCCTGTCCCTATCCCTGTCCCCTGTCCCCCTGTCCCCTGTCCCTGTCCCCTGTCCCCTGTCCCCTGTCCCCTGTCCCCTGTCCCCTGTCCCCTGTCCCCTGTCCCCTGTCCCCTGTCCCCTGTCCCCT
>DASWMA010000445.1:0-6606 GCA_036399995.1 Longimicrobium sp.
TAGGTGCTAGGTGCTAGGTGCTAGGTGCTAGGTGCTAGGTGCTAGGTGCTAGGTGCTAGGTGCTAGGTGCTAGGTGCTAGGTGCTAGGTGCTAGGTGCTAGGTGCTAGGTGCTAGGTGCTAGGGGCCCAGTGCCCAGTGCCCAGTGCCCAGTGCCCAGTGCCCAGTGCCCAGTGCCCAGTGCCCAGTGCCCAGTGCCCAGTGCTGAGTCCCAGTCTTCAGACCGGAAGCCGAGGTTGATACCACATTCCAACCGTACCGTGGACCTTCGGCGGCGCTCAGGATGACATCCGTCTCGCGAGGAAATCATCCGTGCGCATCCGCACCTGGCACCTAGCACCTAGCACTTTTCTCTCAAGCCTCTCCCAATCCCGACAGATCTCCCCCCAGCTCCTCCAGCAGCGCGGCCAGCGCCTCGTCGCGCAGGCGGTCGATGCGGGCGGCAAGGTCGCGCAGCCGCGGCGTCTCGAACACGGCGCGCAGCGGCAGCTCCACGTCGAGCAGGGCCAGCACGGCGGTGGTCATGCGCATGGCCATCAGCGAGTGCGCGCCCAGCGCGAAGAACGAGTCCGCGGCGCCGACCCGCTCCACCTTCAGCAACTCCTGCCAGAGCTCCGCCAGCGCCTGCTCGGTGGGCGTCTCCGGTGGCTCGTAGGCCACCGCCGGCCCTGTCAGCGCGGGGTCGGGCTCGGGGAGCGCGCGGCGGTCCACCTTGCCGCTGGTGGTGCGCGGGAACGCGTCGAGCGCCACCACCACGGCGGGCACCATGTACTCCGGCACCCGCTCGGCGGCGTGCGTCCGCAGCGCCGCCACGTCCACCCCGGCGGGCGTCACGTACGCCACCAGCCGCCGCCCGTCCCCGTCGCCGCGCACCACCGCCGCGGCGTCGTCCACGTCCGGATGGCTGCGCAGCGCGCTCTCCACCTCGCCCGGCTCGATGCGGAAGCCGCGCAGCTTCACCTGCTGGTCGAGCCGCCCGCGGTATTCCAGCTGGCCGTCGGCCCGCCAGCGCGCGCGGTCGCCGGTGCGGTACATCCGCGCGCCGGGCACCCCCGCGAACGGGTCGGGGAGGTAGCGCTCGGCCGTGGCAGACGGACGGTGCGCGTACCCCCGCGTGACCCCGGGGCCGCCCAGGTACAGCTCGCCGGGCACGCCGGTGGCCGCCGGGCGCATCCCCGCCTCCAGCACGTAGGCCCGCCCCAGCGCGGTGGGCCGGCCCACGGGCGGGTGCGCCTCGCCGGGGCGCGCCTCCCAGCAGGTGGCGTAGACGGTGGTCTCGGTGGGGCCGTACAGGTTGCGGACGGTGCGCACCGTGCCGGTGGCCAGCAGCCCATCGGCCAGCTCGGCCGGCAGCGGCTCGCCGCCCAGGTTCAGCGCGACCAGCGTGGGCGGCAGCGCACCCTGCCGCCGCAGCTCGGCCGCCGCGGTGGCGACCATGGCGGCCGAGCAGATCCCCTCGTCGCCCACGCGCGGCAGCTCTAGGGCGTTCTCCACCAGCACCAGCGTGCCCCCCGCGCACAGGGTGCCGAACAGCTCCGCCACCGACACGTCGAACGAGAACGAGGTGGAGGCCAGCACCACGTCCCGTTCGCCGGCCGGGATCACCTCGTCGAGCCAGTCGAACAGGACCGAGATGGAGCCGTGCTCCACCATCACCCCCTTGGGCGTGCCCGTGGAGCCCGAGGTGTAGAGGACGCAGGCGAGCTGCGCGGGGTCGATCTCCATCCCCAGGTCGTCCCCGGCCTCCGCCTCGATCGCGGCCGGCTGCGCGTTCAGCACCAGCAGCGGTGTGCCCGCGGGAAGGAGCCCCGCCAGCTCCGAGGTGGTGACCACGGCGATCGCGCGCGCCTCGGCCAGCACCGCGGCGATGCGGGCGGGGGGGTGCGCGGGGTCCAGCGGCACGTAGGCCGCGCCGGTCTTGAGCACCGCCAGCAGCGCGGCTACCGCGTCGGGGGTGCGCTCCAGGCACACGGCCACGCGCGCCTCGGGCCCCGCGCCCAGCACCGCCAGCCGGCGCGCGATGCGGTTGGCGCGCGCGTTCAGCTCGCCGCGCGTAATGGTGCGTCCCCGGAAGCGAAGGGCGGACGCGTCCGGCCCCGCCGCCGCCTGGCGCTCCCACCGCGCGGGGACGGGGTCGAAGGGGAGGGCGCGCCGCCCCGTGGCCCCCCACTCGGTCAGCAGCCGGCGCCGCTCCTCGCCGTCCATCAGCGGGAGGTGCGAGAGGGGCCGGTCGGGCACCGCGGCCGCGGCTTCGAGCAGGGTGGCGAGCTGCCGGGCGAAGCGCTCGATGGTCGAGGCGTCGAACAGGTCGGTGGCGTACTCCAGCACCCCGCTCACGCCGCCGTCGTCCATCTCCAGCGTGGCCACCATCAGGTCGAACTTGGCCGCCCCGGTGTCGATGGCCGCCAGCGGGCTGTGCTCGGAGATCGGCTTCGCGTCGAGCAGCTCTTCCATCCCCCCCGCCCGGCCGTCGTGCCCGGGAACCGTGGCGTGGTGGAAGTAGAGCGCCTGGAAGAGCGGGTGGCGGCTGGGGTCGCGCTCCACCCCCAGCTCTTCCACCAGCTTCTCGAAGGGGAGCTCCTGGTGCGCGTCGGCGTCGAGCACCGCGCGCCTTGCCGTCCGCACGGCCTGGCGGAACGAGGGGTCGCCCTCCAGCCGCAGCGGGAGCGCCGCGGTGTTGGCGAAAAAGCCCAGCACCGGCTCGATCTCGCCCCGGTTGCGGTTGGCCAGGATGGTGCCCACCACCACCGCGTCCTGACTGGCCCACCGCGCCAGCAGCGCCGCGAACCCGGCCAGGATCACCATGTTCAGCGACGCCGCCTCGGCCTGCCCCACCCGCCGCAGCGCGCCGGCCAGCGCGGGCGAGAGCGCGAAGCCGTGCAGCCGCCCGCGGAAGCTCTGCTGCGCCGGCCGCGGCCGGTCGGTGGGCAGGTCCAGCGTGGGCGCCCCCGCCAGCGCGCCGCGCCAGTAGGCCACCTGCCGCTCCAGCTCGCCGCCGGCCAGCCAGCCGCGCTGCCACACCGCGTAGTCGGCGTAGCGCAGCCCCGGCTCGGGGAGCACCGGCTCGCGGCCGGCCACGAAGTGGCCGTAGAGCTCGTCGATCTCGCGCCCCAGCGCCCGGCAGCTCCACCCGTCGGCTACGATGTGGTGCACGGTGGTCACCAGCGCGTGCCGCTCGTCGGAGACCCGCAGCAGCGCCACGCGCAGGAGCGGCCCCTGGGCCAGGTCGAAGGGGCGCGCGCCCTCCTCGGCCACCAGCTCCAGCATCCGCTCGTGCAGCGGCACCCCGCCGGGCGCGGTGCGGGCACGCTCGTCGCGCACCTCCACCCGCACCGGCGAAGGGGGGAGCACCACCTGCCGCAGCTCGCCGCCCTCCATGCGGAACACGGTGCGCAGCCCCTCGTGCCGCCGCACGGCCAGCGTCAGCGCGCGCTCCAGCGCGTCCACGTCCACGTTCGCGCGCACCAGCTCGGCGCCGGGGATGTTGTAGACGGGGCTCGCGGGGTCGTACTGCGCCACGAACCACATCCGCTCCTGCGCGAACGACATCGGGTGCGCGGGGCCGGGGCCGGCGCAGCGGGGGATGGTCTGCTGCGCGCGCGCCGCCGACGCGTCGCCGCCCAGGCGCCGCCGCAGCAGCTCCTGCCGGTCGGCCGAAAGCGCGGGCCGTCGTGCGGATTGCTCGGTCATCGCGCTCAGGCCTCGTCGAGCATGGCGAGCAGATCGTCCAGCTCGTCCTGGTCGATCTGGGCCGCCGGGAAGTCGGCGGGGGTGAACGCGTCGGTGCGGCCGTGGCGGCCGTGCTCGATCAGCGTGCGCAGGGCGTCGGCATACGCCGCCGCCAGCCGCTCCATCGTCTCCGCCTGGTAGACGCCGGCGCCGTGGAAGAAGCCCATCCGCAGCACCCCGCCCGTCACCGCGCCTTCGACCAGGATGCGGTGCGTGCGCGGGGCCCGGGGGTCGCGCACGGGGCCCATCGGCCCCACCGCGTGGACGAGGAGCGCGCCCTCTTCCACCGCCGCGGCGGCACCCGCCTGGCCCAGGTAGTTGAAGGACACCTGCGGCGTGGGGCGCGCCGCCAACCCGGCCGCCACGTCGGGGTCGCCGAGCCAGCGCAGCACCCCGTGGCCGATCCCCCGCTCGGGGACCGCGCGCAGCATCTCCTTCACCCCGCGCAGGGTGGCGCCCGGATCGGACTCGGCGCGCAGGTGCACGGGGTAGAAGGAGGTGAACCACCCCACCGTGCGCGAC
This sequence comes from Longimicrobium sp., assembly GCA_036399995.1. Classification (GTDB taxonomy): domain Bacteria; phylum Gemmatimonadota; class Gemmatimonadetes; order Longimicrobiales; family Longimicrobiaceae; genus Longimicrobium. Next base: position 4,250 of record DASWMA010000445.1, read on the forward strand.
ACGTCCACGTCGTCCCACAGGTCTTCGCGGCCGTGGCCCTCCACGTCCACCAGCAGCGAGCTTCGGCCGCTCCAGGCGCGGAAGGCCTCGGCCAGCGCTGCCAGCAACGCGTCGTTCACCTGCGTTCCGAAGGCGGCCGGCACCTCCTCGAGCAGCGCCCGCGTTTCGGCGGCGGTGAGCTCGGCGAAGGCCGCGGCGGTGCCGCCCTCGGTGTCCGCCGCGCCGGGGTGGTCGGCGGGAAGGGGTGTGTCGTCCGCGGGGAGGGCGCCCAGCCAGTACGCGGCCTGCTCGGCCATCTCGGGCGTGCGGGCGCGCTCGGCCAGGCGGCGCGCCCAGTCGCGGAACGCGGTGGTCTTGGGCGGCATCCGCACCTCGCCGCCGTCCGCCAGCTGCCGGTACGCGGCCTCCAGGTCTTCCCCCAGCACCGGGAGCGACACGGCGTCGGTCACCAGGTGGTGCGCGGCCAGCAGCACCCGCTGCGCCCGGGCGGGGCCCAGCTCGAAGAGCGCCACCCGGAAGAGCGGGCCCGACGCCAGGTCCATCGCCGCGTGCACCTCCGCCGCCCGCGCCTCCATCTCCTCGTCCACCGATGAGTCGGGGACGGCGGAAAGGTCGAAGCGGTCGAACGCGGCCGGCCGCGGCTCGGCGGTCCACGCGCGCCACTCGCCGTCTACGCGCTCGAAGCGGGTGCGCAGCGCGTCGTGGTGCGCCGCCACCGCGTCCGCGGCGCGCTGGAGCACGCCGGCGTCCAGCCGCGCGCGCGCCTCCAGGGGGAGCGCCATGTCCCAGTGCGCGGGGCGGGGGAGGCCCAGCTCCAGCATCCAGCGCTGCGCGGGGGTGAGCGGCGCCTCGCCGGTCACGGGCCCCTGCTCGGCGGCCACCGGTGGCGCGGTGTCGGCCGCGGCGGCCAGCTCGGCCACGCTCTGGTGCTGGAACACCTGCCGCAGGGCGATGCGCACCCCCTCGCGCGCCGCGCGCACGATCACCTGGATGGACAGGATCGAATCGCCGCCCAGCTCGAAGAAGTTCTCGTGCACGCCCACCGAGTCGCGCCCCAGCACCTGCGCCCAGATGCGCGCCAGCACCTCCTCGGCGCGGGTGCGCGGCGCGGTGGCGTCTCCCGCCGAGGGCGCGGCGGGGTCGGGCGCGGGAAGGGCGCGGCGGTCCAGCTTGCCGCTGGGGGTGCGGGGAAGCGCGTCCATCAGCGTGATGGACGAGGGGACCATGTACTCGGGGAGGGTGGCGCGCAGCGCCGAACGGAGCCCGTCCGCGGTGACGCCCTCACCCGCCGCCACCCATGCGGCCAGCCGCCGCGACCCGGAAGCAGCCTCGTGCACCAGCGCCGCGGCCTCGCGGACGCCGGGCTGCGCCGCCAGGGCGGCCTCCACCTCGCCCAGCTCGATGCGGAAGCCGCGCAGCTTGACCTGGTTGTCCAGGCGGCCGCGGTACTCCAGCTGCCCGTCCGCCCGCCAGCGCGCCCGGTCACCGGTGCGGTACATCCGCGCCCCGGGGTAGGCACTGAAGGGGTCGGGCACGAAGCGCTCGGCGGTGAGGGCGGGACGGTTCGCATACCCCTGCGCCACCATCGGCCCGCCCAGGAAGAGTTCGCCGGGAACGCCGATCGCCACCGGCCGCAGCGCCACGTCCAGCACGTAGCTGCGTGCGCCCGCCAGCGGCCGGCCGATGGGCGGCTGCACCTCTCCCGGGCGCGCTTCGGCCCAGGTGGCGTAGACGGTGGCCTCGGTGGGGCCGTAGATGTTGCGGACGGTGCGCACGGTGCCCGTGGCCAGCAGCCCGTCCACCAGCCCGCCAGGGAGCGCCTCGCCCGCCAGGTTCAGCGCGGCCAGCGTGGGCGGGAGCGCGCCCTGCCGCAGCAGCTCGGCCGCGGCGGTGGGCACCATGAACGCCGAGCGCACCTCCTCGTCCGCAGGCAGCTCCAGGGCGTTCTCGGCCAGCACCAGCGCGCCGCCGCCGCACAGCGTGCCGAACACCTCGGCCACCGAGACGTCGAACGAGAACGAGGTGGAGGCCAGCACCACGCGCCGCTCCTCGGCGGGCAGCGCCCGGTCGAGCCAGTCGAGGAGGATGGCGACGGAGCCGTGCCCCACCATTACCCCCTTGGGCGTGCCGGTGGAGCCGGAGGTGTAGATGACGTACGCCGGGGACGCGGGGTCGACGTCGATCCCGGGATCGTCGCCCGGCTCCGCCTCGATCGCCGCCGCGTCCGCGTCGAGCGCCAGGACGGGGATGCCGGCGGGAACCACGGAGGAGAGCGCGGCGGTGGTGACCACCGCGGCCGTGCCGGCATCGCCCAGCACCGCGGCCAGCCGCGCGGACGGGTACGCCGGGTCGAGCGG
>DASWMA010000446.1:0-1816 GCA_036399995.1 Longimicrobium sp.
ACGTACGCGCGGAGCGCCGGATGCGCCAAGGCGCACGTCCGCGAGGGGCCGCAGATGCCAACCGGCCGGGCTTTGGACTTCCTACCGATACCGTTGGCGAAGTCGGGCGACTACGCGGCGAGGGCGGCGAAGCGCGACACCCGCGTGGGTGCGAGTGGGCGGCCCGCGAACCAGGCGGCGAGCCGGTCGAGGTTGATGGCCGCCGCGGTCGCGAGGTGCTGCAATGCGGTCTTCGCCAGGCCGCGGTAGCGCGCCTGGCGCAGCCCGAACACGCGCACGCCCTGCGACATCGTGGCCTCGATACCCTGCCGCGCGGCGTAGAGCCTGCGGTACGCGTCCGTACCCTGCCGTAGCCTCGCGCCCACGAGCGCCTCGTGCTCGCGCCGGGAGTGGAGGTTCAGGTGGCGCCCGCGCGTGGCCGAGCGCGTGCAGCGGGCCCGCGACGGGCAAGGACGGCAGTCGGCGAGCCGGAAGCGCACCTGCACGAAGGCGTCCCTGTGCGGACGTGTGCTGTTGCGGTAGCTCGCCCAGCTCGCGCTCCGCTTGCCCTCCGGGCAGCGCGCCACTCGTTCGTCCCAGTCCACGGCGAAGTCGGCCGCGTCGAAGGCGCCCTCGACCAGGCCCTGCCAGCTCCGGTCTCGGTGCTGCGGGCCGATCAGGTCGATGCCGTACCGCTCGCGTGCCGCGATGAGCAGATCGGCGCCCATGTAGGCGGTGTCGGCCAGGTGCTGGGAAGGCGCGAGGCCCTTGGCGGCCAACGCCGCGTGGATCGGCGTGGTCCGCACGGCCTCGTGCACGGCGGCGTCGGTGGTGTCGGCGTGCACGACCAGCCGCGGCGCATGCTCGTCGCAGGTCTCGGTGAGGTGGGCCACGTAGCCGACCCACTCGCGGCCGCCGCGGGTCCGGCGGAAGCGCGCGTCGGGGTCGTAGGGCGACTCGAGCGGAGCCCCGGCCTGACCGCCAGGGCGGGCCGTGCGCAAGTCGCGGAAGCGGATACCCGGAGCGACGCCGCCGCCCGCGTCGCCTCCGCCGGTCCCCGCGCGCTCGTAGTGCCTGGCCCATACGCGCCGCAGCACTGCGACCGCGGGCAGCGCCGGGAGCTCCGCGGGCGTGCCGGGCCGGTCGAGTGCGTCCTGGAGCAGATAGCCGTCCGCCCCGACCTGCACGGCGTAGGCCTCGCGCTTGGCGGCACTCTCCGGCAGGCGGGCGTTCTCGACCCGGCGGTCGTAGCGCTCGTGCCAGTCCGCGGGCGCCACGGCGCGCAGCCACCCCGGCGCGGCCGCGGCGATGGCGTTCAGCGCCGCCCGCAGCGTCTCGCCCGCCAGCTCCAGCCGGTTCAGCGTGCGGATGGCGGCCAGCACGTGGGTGCTGTCCGTGCGCTGCCGCCCGCGCGCCTTGAGCAATCCCTCCTCGCGCGCCGCCTCCAGCACGCGGGCGAGCAGGCGCTCGGTGGCCCCGTGCTCGAGCAGCCGGCCGCGGAACTCGCACAGGACGCTGTGGTCAAAGCCCGCGTCGGCCAGCTCCAGCGCGAGCAGGTACTTCCAGTCGATCCGGCCACGGACGGCATCGGCGGCCTGCCGGTCGCTCAGCCCCTCGCGGAACTGCATGAGGGTGACGAGGGCAAGCCGCCACGGCGTGTAGCCGGGCTGGCCGAGCGCGGGGTAGAGGTCGGCGAAGTCGGCGTCGGCGAACACCGCCCCGAGCCGGTCGCGCAGGAGCACATACGGGTTGCCGCGCCGGAACGCCGCCCGGGCGACGCGGGCGGTGTCGTCGGGGACAGGCGGGAGCGGCGGCTGCGGGCGGAGCGACATGGTCG
>DASWMA010000447.1:0-2428 GCA_036399995.1 Longimicrobium sp.
ACGCAGAGCCAGCAGAGTCATCCGAAAACAAAGCAGTTTCTGCTGACTCTGATAACTCCGCGTGAGACAATCACTCACCTCGGACGCGGACCAACCTCTGCAGCCCGGTATTACGATTACACCGACCGCATCGCCGGCCTCATCGCGCGTCGAGCGAAACCCCGGTCATGCGCTGCACCTGGCCGTTGGGGAGCGGCACTTCGGCGTAGACCATGTAGGGTGACTGCTCCGTGAGATACCAGGTGGCCATCAGCCTCCCGTCGCGCTGACGTCTCTCCTCCACCTTCCAGCTCTCCACCGGCGCCCCCTCCACGTTCACCCGCTGGCGGCCCACCACCGAGAAGACGCGCATCTCCGCGTTGCCCATCCCGGGGCCCCACACCGGCGCGGTCATCACCCGGCCGGGGCACAGGCCCACCGCGAGCGGCACCAGGTCCGAGGCCGAGGCGATGAACGCGGCGTGGTCGAGCGTCAGGTCCACCTGCTGTACGGCGGAATCGGCCGCCAGCCGCCTCGTGCCGCGGACCCGTGGACCGTCGATGGAGAGCTCGGTCGCCGCGCCGTCGCTGGCGGTGAGCGAGTAGGCGTACGGGGCCAGCGTGGCCGCATCGTAGGTCTGGCGCAGCACCCACTGGATCGTGTCGCCCGCGGGGCCGAGCCGCGTGCCACGGGTGACCCAGCGCATCACCCGGCGCCCCGCCGAGTCGCCCAGCGTGAGCTCGTTGGTCCACGTGGTGACGGCCGGCGAGCCCTCCGCGCCGCGGTACACGCGGTTGCGGGCCAGGTGCGGCGGATACATGGCGCCGTTCACCTCGGCCGAGCCCACGCGGAGACGGAGCGTGTCGGCGCCCGCGGGGCACGGTGTGGGCGGGCAGGCCGAGAGCAGCAGCGCGCAGAGAGTCGAGATCATTTCGTCACCAGGATGGGTTGTGATGGGCCCGGATGGAGTGTGGAGGGCGACTACGCCGGCCGGAATGTAATCCGCCGCGCAGCCGTACTGATGCAGGTTGGGACGAAGCGCTCTCTGCGGGATGGCGGGCGTTCTCATCCGGCACGAAGTGGATTCCGACGGGGAGAGTGCCGATCGAAGGCAAGCGGTGTCTGGCGCCCTTCCGCATCCGGGGATTAGCATTCCCACGTTCCGTCCTGCTGTCCCGTTTCTCCGCACCGCGCCGACGCGTTGGCTGACGTTTCGCACGACACATCGCCCGTCCGCGGGCGGTTTGCGCCGAGCCCCACGGGCGCGCTGCACCTGGGCAACGCGCGCACGGCGCTGCTGGCGTGGCTGCACGCGCGCGCCGCGGGGGGCGCGTTCGTGATGCGCGTGGAGGACCTGGACTTCGGGCGGGTGCGGCCGGGGATCATGCAGACGCAGCTGGACGAGCTGCGCTGGCTGGGGCTGGACTGGGACGAGGGGCCGGACGTCGGTGGGCCGCACGCGCCGTACGTGCAGTCGGAGCGGGGCGCGCTGTACGACGATGCACTGCGGCGGCTGGCCGAGCGCGGCCTGCTGTTCGAGTGCACCTGCAGCCGCCGCGACATCGCCGCGGCGGCCAGCGCGCCGCACGCGGGTGAAGAGGGGCCGCGCTACCCCGGGACGTGCCGCGAGCGGCTGGTCGATCCCACCGTCCCCTCGCTGCTGGCGCACGGGCGCGCGCAGGTGGCGCTGCGGATGCGGGTGGAGCCGGGGGAGGTGTGCTTCGCCGACCTGCTGATGGGCCGCTGCTGCTATGACCCGTCGGCCGAGACGGGCGACTTCGTGGTGCGGCGGAAGGACGGCGCGGCCGCCTACCAGCTGGCCGTGGTGGTGGATGACGACGCCATGCGCATCACGCACGTGGTGCGCGGCGGCGACCTGCTTTCGTCCAGCGCGCGGCAGATCCTGCTGTACCGCGCGCTGGGGATCCCCGAGCCGCGCTTCCTGCACGTGCCGCTGATGCTGGGGGAAGACGGCGAGCGGCTGGCCAAGCGCCACGGCTCGGTCTCGCTGGCCGACCTGCGCGCCCGCGGCGTGGCCCCGGCGCGCGTGACCGGCTGGCTCGCCGCCACCTGCGGCCTTGCCGCCGAGGGCGAGGAGGTCTCCGCCCACGACCTGGTCCCCCGCTTCTCCGCCGGCGCGCTCCCGCGCGATGCGACCGTGATCACGCAGCCCATGCTCGACCGGCTGGCGTCCACCGGCGGCTGAAGCCGCAGCAACAACGACGAAAAGCCTCGCAAACTGCGCGAGGCTCCAAGTACCGGGGTCGTTGCTGCTTTCATCCTCCGGTGGTCGCCCGGAGCGGGGTTGAAGACTGACTGAACGATATCTTTGCCTGCTGTCCCCTGTCCCCTGTCCCCTGTCCCCTGCTCCCTCTGCGTGAGGGATGCGCGCCCGGAGGGCCGGGACTGCGGAGGGCGGCGGTTTGCCCGGAGCAGGCCCGGCGCGGTT
>DASWMA010000448.1:0-4118 GCA_036399995.1 Longimicrobium sp.
ATAGGACCTCACTTACAAAATATATAACACACGCGTTTAACGCAATTTCTTCACTACCTAACAAGTACCCCACGTGAGCAAAAACAAAGTTCTTCAGTCGAGGTGATCCTATTTGGTCGAGCACTGATGGATAATCTTGAGGCAGTTCGATCCATATGAAGAACATTCTTGCTGCGACACCCGGTTCAGATGCACCCTGCGAATTCACCCCGCGGTTCCATCCATCCCCCCGCATCACCCGGAGGCTCCCATGCCAAGCTCACGCCGCACGCTCGCCCTGTTCGCCACCGCGGTCGCGCTCGCCGCCGGCTGCAAGGACGGCTCCGACCCGCTGCATCCGCGCGACGGCGGGCGCGACCCCAGCGCGCCACGGCTGTACTCGTCGCCCACCACGCAGGTGAAGGTGTCGTGCCCGCCCAAGGCACAGCTCGGCTCCACCTTCCAGTGCGTGGCCTGGGGGCTCGACACCTACGGCGTGTTCACCAGCGGAACCGTCACCAGCTGGTCCACCCCCAGCACCAACTACTCGGTCAACTCGTCGGGGCAGGTGACGGTGCTGCGCGTGCGCGAAGACACCATCAAGGCCACCATCGGCCGCGTGACGGGGTGGACGCTGATCGCGGCGCGCGACAGCGCGGCGATCTCGTCGTCGATGACCGGCGGCGTGGTCGCGCCCAACGCCACCTGCACCTATACCGCCACCGGCCAGCACGGCGCCGAGCCGTTCACCTATTCGTGGAGCGTGTCGGGCCCCGCCACGGGAAGCGCCAGCGGCAACCACTGGACGGGCTCGGCCACGGGGCACTTCACCCTGACCGTGACCGCCACCGACGCCGACGGCCGCTCGGGCACCAGCAGCACCTACGTGTTCGTGGTCCCCGGCGGGAGCTGCCCGCCCGTCCTGTGACCGCGTCCCACGCCGAACCGGGCCGCCCGCCACCCCTCGATCAGGCGGGCGGCCCGGATCTCCGGCGGTGTCCATCACCGCCGGCCCCCCCCACTCCCCTTCCCCAGGAGGTCCGCATGAAGACCCTCTCGCTCATGGCCGGCGTGGTGCTGGCCGCCGTGGCCACCGTGTCGTGCGACAACGCGATGGAGCCTCGCAGCGGCTCGGGCGGCGAGCGCACCGTGCCCGGCGGCCCCAACCTGTCGGTGGGCGCCACGGCCACGGTGGTGGTCACCTGCCCCGCCAAGATGCAGTACAACCAGAGCGCGCCGTGCGTGGCCTATGGCCGCGACAGCAACGGGTTCTTCACCTCCAGCACGGTGACCACCTGGGCCAGCACCAACACCAGCTACGCCACCGTCACCTCCGGCGGCGTGGTGACGGCGGGAAGCCCGGGGACGGCCACCATCCAGGCCACCATCGGCGGCATCACCGGCAGCACCACCATCGCCGTGCGCACCGCCACCGACCCCACGCCCGAGATCATCATCGGCAGCTACGTGATCAAGCCGAACGTGAGCTGCACCTGGACCGCGTCGGGTACCGGCGGAACCGGCCCGTACACCTTCTCGTTCAGCCCCACCTCGCCGGCCACGGGCAGCCAGAGCGGCGACACCTGGACGGGCTCGAGCTCCAGCACCTTCACCCTCAACGTGACCGTCACCGACATCGACGGCCGCCAGGGCTCGCACGGCTACCTCATCACCACCACCCCCGGCGGGACCTGCTGATTCGCCTGCGGACGGACGAAGAGACGCGGAGGCGCGGGAGCCGGATCTCCCGCGCCTCCGCGTCTTTCCATTACGTCGCACCTCACTCCGCCGCCGGCGGCGCCGCCCGGGGGACCTCCTCCACCACGTACACGTTCGACGCGGTGAGCGTCACCACGTACAACACGTCGTACCCCTCGTCCCAGCGCGGCTCTTCCAGCTTCTTGTAGGTGCCCAGGATACCGGGGATGGGGATCACCGCCTTCCCGGTCCGCGTCCGGTTGCGTGCGATCGCCTGCGCCGGCGTGGCGCGGAAGAAGTAGCCGGTCACGGTGAAGCCCGCCGTGCGCGCCGGCACGATGTAGCGCGCGCGGTCGGCCGCCAGCGGGTTGGTGTTGTCCACCACGAACGACTGCCGCGCCGCCAGGCACGCCTCCAGCAGCAGCCGCTCGCGCGTGCGGGTCCGCAGCATGTCCATGTTGACGCGCACGTGCGTCTCGAAGAAGCGCTCGCGGTAGAAGGTGCTCTTCCCCGACGCCTGCACCCCGGCGAAGATCACCGCCTCGGGCTTCGACTCTTCCTTCCGCTCGGCCATCCCTCCCCCTACGCTGAAGTCCGCACGCCGGCGTTGCAAGAAGCCGGCGCCGCCCGTCCCTCGGCGTCCCCCAGCGGCTCGATCCCGGCCGTGTTCGGATAGTGCAAAGGGACGAGAGGGGTGTCGTCCATCCCCACACACATTCAACTACATGTCTGGAAATGAGTGTGTGATGTGTTATGAAGCTGTTATGCTGAAAGGGCGGCTCACATCATTTTCCTTTCAGCGGAGGGTAGTCGGATGGCAACCAACCCGGAGGACGTGGAGCGCGACTGCACGCGCAGGCTGTGCGTGGAGTGCATCGAGGAGGCGTGTTACCCGTGCGGCGAGAAGATCAACGAGTACCGGCTGTCGGGGCCGCAGGTGGAGCCGGGGGCGGCGTACTGGAACTTCTGCCCCACCCCCTGCCCCGTGTCGATCGGCGAGCTGACGGCGCTGACCGACAACGCCGCCAGCCCGCACTACTTCCCGCCCTTCCCCACCGACCTGGCGGTGATCCAGTCGGAGTTCTCGGAGCTGGTGGAGCTCGAGCGGCTGCGCTTCGACCCCTTCCGCCTGGCCAGCACGCAGCCGTGCCGGCAGCGCTGCCCGATGAGCACCTTCCTGCAGCTGCGCCCGGCGCCGCTGGGCGCGGTGGTGAACTGGGCGCGCGGCGACGGCTACCCCACCCTCTTCAACGGCGCCGAGCTGGCGCGCTACTTCGAGAACGAGACGCCGGGGCTGGCCCACCGGCAGGCGCTCAACCACCTGATCCGCGAGACCAACTGGTCGCCGCCGCGGCAGGCGCTGGTGTGGGCCGCGCTCGACACCGCCATCCACAGCGCGCTGATGGCGGCATGGTACTACAAGTGGCTGGGCCGCCCCGACACCGCGCGCCGCGAGCGGCCGTGGGAGTACGCCGAGACCAATGGCTGCCGGCTGAACGTGCTGTACGACCGCCCGGTGAACGGGCTGGGCTCCGACAGCGTGGACGACCTGTACAGCTTCGTGACCGGGAACGTGGAGCGGAACGGCCGCCGCCCCGACTACTTCCCGCCCGCGGGCCCGCCGTACATCAACACCTCGCCCGGCACGCCGCGCCACCCGGCCTACCCGTCGGGGCACAGCACCTACGCGGGCGCGGCCAGCGAGATCCTGAGCTTCTTCTTCCCCGACTACCGCGCCGAGTTCGACCGGCTGGCCGACAACATCGGCGTGGCGCGGATGTGGGCGGGGGTGCACTGGCGGTCCGACCACACGGCCGGGAACAAGCTGGGCCGCACCGTGGCGTGCATCATCATCGACAAGCTGCGCAAGAGCGGCATCCCGCTGGTTCCGCCGCCGGCCGGGTGCAGCGACACGCCGCCCGACGTGCCGTGGCTGCACAACGAGGCCGAGCAGTTCAAGGCCAACTGCGGCAGGGCGCCGTACGGCCCGGTGCCCGGGAACCGCTGCCGCGTGGTGAACCCGTGCGCCGCCGTGGCAACGGCCGAGCCGGTGCCGGGCGACGTCCCGCCCGACACGGTCACCGAGGGCCGGTCGTTCGCCGGCTGACCGCCATCCAGCCCGGGCCGGCCACGCGCCGGCCCGGGCACGGCGGGGACGACACGAGGCCCCGGGCGCGAGCTGCGTCCGGGGCCTCGGTCCTGGTCATGGACAATGCTGCTCGGAGCAAAAGCCCCATCGAAGCGAAAGGACTCACGGCCACGGGCGTATGGCTCCCGACACGGCGCCGGGGATGGCCGGGCAGCCGTTACGGCACTCCCGCGGGATCTCCAGCCGCGCGGATCACCTGAAAGACGGAGCGGTGGACGAGCGGCGGCAGGTGGGCGTGGATTTCAGGGTCGGAATACACCTCGCGGCGTGCATCTTCGCTCAACCCGTCCAG
>DASWMA010000449.1:0-5554 GCA_036399995.1 Longimicrobium sp.
CGTTGCCCGCACCACCTGCCGCACGTGCGGCTGAGCCAAGTACCAGAAGGCGCGCCGCGGGTGAATCCTTGAAGTGGCGCTCGAGGAGAACCGTCAGAAGGTTCAAGGCATTCTCGTACTGCCCCTTGCCTATCCAGTACGCTGCCAGATCGTGCAAAAAGGAAGGAAGGCGTGGGTGGTCCGGGCCATACACGTCGATGGCACGGGCGATCTCCTGCTCGGCGAGCTTGTGATCACGTGTGGCGACACCCACCGCGAACAGGTGGTGGTGCGCTTCTGCCTCGCGCTCGTGCAGGCGACGCCGTTGCGCGAACTTGACCGTGCGCGCGAACCATTTGCGTGCATCGGCATAGCGGCCGATGTCCAGCGCCAGCTTTCCCCGCGAGTTCAATGCTCTGGCTTTGGCATCCCAATCCTTCTCACGCGTTGCAGCTACATCGGCCGCGCGGTACCAGGCTTCTGCTTCGCGCGGCCGTGCATGTCTCCGGTGCAGGCGGCCGGTGAGCCACGCCTGCCGCGAGCTATTGCGTAACCCAGCGACCACTCCTGCATACGCCAGCGCCGTCTCTGTAAAGCCGCGACGAAGTGCCCATTCAGAGACGCCTATCGCGGCAACTGCTTGCTTCCGCTGGTCCGGCTTATCCTCGACCATTTCCGTCAACAGAACCACGAGGCTGGCACTCAGGCCCACGGTTGAGGACTCTGGCGAATTCTCGGAGATGCTCACGATCTCGCGCACGGCGGCATCGATGCCGCTTACGTTATAAAACTCGGCTCGCAGGTCGCGCTTCGCTGCAACCCACGTGACGAGGAACCTGTAAGCACTCCAGACAAAAATCCCGAGCGGCTCGTCCTTCAACTCAGGCAGCATCGCCATCCCCGCGACCTCTGGCCCCATGTTCGATTGTACGAAGGTTTGCCGGGGAGTTGGTCTCATGTGCTCTATGCGGATGTGGAATGGCGTTCCATGGGCTGACGAGGGAGCGGCGCGATGCCCCCGCACCTCGCGTATCGGCATCCATCGGAGGAGCGGCCCACGGCAGCGCCGCCGGAGTCAGCGGTTCGCCGGGCCCAGCTGCCCGCGCGCGGTGACGTCGCCGGTGGCCGAGCGCCAGCGGTAGTCCAGGTAGCCGGGAGAGCGCCAGCCGAAGGTGATGGTCCCGCCGTCGAGGCAGTCGCCGAAGGTGATGCGCTCGCGCACCACCAGGCTGTCGGCGGTGGCGCTCTCCAGCACCAGGTCGCCGCCGCAGGTGAGCGACGGGTACGCGATGGTGCCCACCACCGCACCCGGCTGGCCGCCGGTGATGGCCGCGCTGATCGACCAGCTCGTGTCGGGCTGGTCGGACTGGGTCCCCCTCCCCTGCCACACGCCCACGAAGGCGTGCTGGGTGGCGGGTGCCGTGGCAGACTGCATGGCGGGAGAGCATGCGGCCAGCAGGATCGCGGCGGCGATGGCGTGCGATGGCTTGATCATTTCCGTGTGGGAGGTGGTGGGGGTGGTTGCTCGATCTCGCGGTTGAAGTCCGCGGAGGCGGACTGCGTGCCGTTGTAGCCGCGAGTTTACTCGCATTCTCCCCAATCCGCCAATCCGCCGATCCGCCAGCGGCCTCACCCCTGGAACCGGTACCCCGCCTTGCGCACGGTGAGGATGTGGCGAGGGTTGGCGGGGTCGATCTCGAGCTTGCGGCGCAGCTCGGCCACGTGCGTGTCCACGGTGCGGCTGATGATGGCGGCGCGGTGGCCCCACACCTCGCGCATCAGCTCCACGCGCCCGGCGATGCGGCCGCCGCGCCCGATCAGCGCCAGCAGCAGGTCGAACTCCTTGGGCGTGAGCGGCACCTCGGCGCCGCCGCGCAGCACCGTGCGCGTGTCGGTGTGCACCTCCACGTCGCCGAAGCGCACGGCGTCGGGCGCGGGCTCGTCCGCCGCGGCCGGAGCCGCCGCGGTGCGCCGCAGCAGCGCCTCCACGCGCGCCAGCAGCTCCAGCAGGCCGAACGGCTTGGTCACGTAGTCGTCGGCGCCCAGCTTCAGGCCGCGCACCTTGTCGGCCTCGTCGCCGCGCGCGGTCAGCACCAGCACGGGGGTGGTGCTGCCGTTCTGCCGCAGGCCCTGCAGCACGCGGTAGCCGTCGAGCCCGGGGAGCATCAGGTCCAGCACGATCAGGTCGGGGCGCGTGCGGAGCGCCAGGTCCAGGCCGGTCAGCCCGTCCGCCGCCACCTCCACCGCGTAGCCCTCGATCTCGAGGTTGTTGCGCAGCCCGAACGCCAGGTCCGGGTTGTCTTCCACCACAAGGATGCTGCGGCTCATCGGTCGATTGGATGGATGATCGGGTTCACAACGTCAGTCTCGCTCACCGGCGGCTGAAGCCGCAGCAACAACTACGAAAAGCCTCGCAAACTGCGCGAGGCTTCATGGGCAAGGCCTCGCCCACCCCGCCGGCGCCCTCGCGGTGAAGTCCGCGAAGGCGGACTGCGTGCCGTTGTAGCCGCGAGTTCACTCGCATATTTCCACGCACCCGGCCTGCATCAACGGGTCGCCCGCTCCTCAAGCCGCACCCTGCGACGCCGTGGTGCGCCCGGCCGCCGCGCTCCCCTCCTCCACCGGCAGCTCCACCACGAAGCGCGCGCCGCCGCCGGGCGCGTCCTCCACGCGCGTGCGGCCGCCGTGCAGCTCCGCGAGCTGGGCGACCACGGACAGGCCGATCCCGCTCCCCGCCACGGCGCTCTCGGCGTCGCGCTTCAGGCGGACGAAGGGCGCGAAGACCCGCCCCCGCTCGCGCGAGGGGATCCCCGGCCCCTGGTCCTGCACCCAGATCCGCGCCGTCCCGCCATCCGCGCTGAGGCCGACCTCCACCGTCTGGCCGGCGGGGCCGTACTTCACCGCGTTGTCCAGCAGGTTCAGCAGCACCTGGCGGATGGCGCCGCGGTCCACCAGCGCGGTGATCCCCTCCCCCAGGTTCTGGCGGATCGTCATCTGCCGGGCGGCGGCCAGCGGGGCGAAGGTCTCCACCGCGTCGCGCACCAGCGCGGCCAGGTCGGCCGGGCTCCGCTCCAGGCGCACGTTGCGGCGCTCGGCGCGGCTGAACAGCAGCACGTTGTCCACCAGCCCCGAAAGGCGCCGCGCCTCCTGGTCGATGATCTCGATCGACCGCTGGCGCTCGGCGTCGCTGCGCACGCGGCCCAGCCGCAGCGTTTCGGCGAACATGCGGATCTGCGCCAGCGGGGTGCGCAGCTCGTGGCTCACGCTGCTCACGAAGTCGGCGCGGACGCGCGCCAGCTCGCGCTCGCGCCGGAGCTGCACCAGCGCCACCACCGTGAGCCCCGCCGACAGCGCCAGCAGCACCAGCAGCAGCGGCAGCCGCGAGCGCGGCATCCCGCCGATCAGCAGCCGCTTGGCGGACGACTCGCGCAGCGTGGTGTGCAGCGTGAAGCCGCCCATCACCGCCCCCAGCGTGTCGCTGCCGGTGATGCCGGCGTAGCGCGGCACCGACGCGAACATCTCGACTCCCGATGCGTCGCGCACCGAGAGCGACACCACCGAGTCGGTCGGCTGCCCGCCGGTGAGCGAGGGCGGAAGCACGCTCTGGTTGGCGTACACCTGCGTGAACGCCGCCTTCGCCAGCACGCGCGGGTTCAGCTCCACGCCGTACGCCACCACCGGCACCTCGGTCGAGTCGCGGCGCACCAGGTGCGCGAACGCCCTCTCGGTGCCGCCCAGCCGGGTGAGCAGGATGCTCACCTCCGGGGTGGGGGTGGCGCGCGCGCGGCCGCGCGCCAGCGTCCGCGCGGTGTCGGCCAGCCAGGCGCGGACCGCGGCGGGCAGCGGAGGCGCGGTGGTCTCCATCTCGCCGTTGCGCAGGTCCAGGCGGTAGAGGCCACGCACCGAATCGAGCTTGGGGCACACGCGGCACGCCTCGCGCGGGCGGCGGGCAATCGCCTGGCGCACGGAGGGAAGCGGCACGCCCGGCCGCGGGCGAACCGCCTCGAAGGGGTAGATCAAGGGGCCGACGCTGTAGAACAGCGACTGCCGCGCCGCCCCGCGGTACAGGAAGGCGGAGAAGCGGGCATAGTCGCGCAGGGCGCCCTCGGCGGTGGCGCGGTGCTGGTGCGCGGCGCTCTGGGCCTCCCACGCCATCACCCCGGTGACCGCCAGGGTCAGCAGCAGCAGCGCGATGATCGGCGCGGAACGGTGCCGCCCCGCGCGACCGGGATCCGCCATCGGCTCGGTGTGTTTCGGGTGATGTGGATCGGTGCGGCGCGGGGATGCGCCTGGATCGGAAGATACGTCGCCCCGCGACAGGTGCGGAGTGGGAGATGGTCAGCGTTTCGTCAGGAGTCGTGCGACGTCATCGCGGCTGCGCCAGGCGGGTGCCCCCCAGCGACAGCAGGACGCCGGTGCAGAACAGGACGTAGGCGATGCCGTAGATCACCGCCACCTGGTAGTAGCCACGCCCCCAGATCGACTCCAGCGCCGCCCAGTCGCCGCCGCACTGCCGGATCGCCACCTCGTACGAGGCGCCGCATGCGTCGGGGTTGGTGATCGGCCCCGCGGTGAGGAACGAATCCGTCTCGTTGCCGAAAGGAACCGGGCGGACGTAGCGCATCTGCAGCACGATCAGCACGATCAGCAGGGCGAACGATGCCGAGCTGACCAGCCGCACCCGGCGCGCGAGCGTTTGCCGCCACGCCCACGTCAGCAGGAACGCCACCACCACCATGAACGCCGCGAACGGGCTGTACCCGCGCAGCGGCTCGGGAAGCGCGGGGGCGAAGAAGGCCACCGCCGCCGTGGCCGCCGCGGTGAGCACCTTGAAGGTCTTGGGGATCCCGCGGACCCAGTCCAGGAAGTCGTCACGCGCGGCCGGGGCCGCCGGAGGGGCCTGCACCAGGGCGGCGGGCTGCGAAGGAGCGGTCATGATCGTCACCTCCCCACGGGAACCCTGCAGCCGTCGGCGCAGGGCAGGTCCACGACGGTGTCGCGCCCGGTCTGCGGATCGCGATAGCGGAAGCGGTACGCGGCCGCGCTGACGCTGATCGTGGTGTCGGAGTACACGCTCGACCAGATCACACGCCGGTCGTGCCGGTCGCGCCAGCGGATGTACTGCACGTGGAAGCCGGGCGAGGAGTGCCGCACGCGCAGCGGGGCGCGCCGTCCGCCCAACCTCGACTCGACCCACAGCAGCGCAAAGTCTGCCGACTGGACGGCCTCCACCCGGGCTGCGGACGCCGTGGACTGGGCGGCATTGACGCCCTGGCCCGCATGCCGAGGTCCTGCCGCTACCCCGTGTGCGAGGAATCCGCCCCGGGTGATCTCGTGGCGGTCGCGGGCCTGCAGGGCCCGCAGCACGAAGGCCCGGTGCTCGGCTTCGATGCTGCTGTCCGGCAGGGACTTGAACTGCGGGGCGTCGGCGAGGAGCCGGAGGAGTTCCTCCACCCCGGCCGTGTCCTGCGCGGTTCGCTGCGCGGCAGCGGCGGTTGGACGGGCCGGGGCCGTGTCTGGCGCGGTGCGCTGCGCGGCAGCGGCGGTTGGACGGGCCGGGGCCGTGTCTGGCGCG
>DASWMA010000450.1:0-1523 GCA_036399995.1 Longimicrobium sp.
CGCCCGGTGCTGGCGGATCTCGCGCGGGCCATCGACGACGCGGCGCGCACCGAGCTCCCGCCGATCGTGGCGGCGGACCGCTCCGCACCGCTGCCGCTCTCCTTCGCGCAGCAGCGGCTCTGGTTCATCGAACGGCTGCAGAGCGCGGGGTCGGCGTACCACATCCCCGATCGTCAGCGGCTGCGGGGCGAGCTCGACAGTGCCGCGCTGCGGCGGGCGCTGGACCGGATCGTGGCGCGGCACGAGGCGCTGCGCACGGTCTTCCCCGAGGTGGACGGCGCGCCGGTCCAGCGGATCGCGCCGGCGGAGGAGAGCCGGTTCCATCTCACCGAGCACGACCTGCGCGGCCAGGCGGAAGGCGGGGCGGAGCTGCGCCGGCTGATGGCGGAGGAAGCGGCCGCGCCGTTCGACCTGGCGCGCGGGCCACTGATCCGCGGCCGGCTGGTGCGGATGGCGGACGACGACCACGTGCTGCTCATCACCATGCACCACATCGTCTCCGACGGGTGGAGCAAGGGGGTGTTCACCCGCGAGCTGAGCGCGCTCTACGCCGCCTTCCGCGCCGGCGAGCCCGACCGGCTTCCCGCGCTGCCGATCCAGTACGCCGACTACGCGGCGTGGCAGCGGCGGTGGATGGAGGGCGAGGCCCTCCGGGCGCAGGCGGAGTACTGGCAGGAAACGCTGGCCGGCGCCCCCGAGCTGCTGGAGCTGCCGGCCGACCACGCGCGGCCGGCACGGCAGGAGTTCTCCGGCGGGTTGGTCCACCTTGGGGTGGACCAGGGGGTGACGGCGGGGCTGAAGGCGCTCTCCCGGCGGCACGGAACGACGCTGTTCATGACGCTGCTGGCGGGGTGGGCGACGGTGCTCTCGCGTCTTTCCGGGCACGACGACGTGGTGATCGGCACCCCTTCGGCCAACCGGGGGAGGAAGGAGATCGAAGGACTGATCGGCTTCTTCGTCAACACGCTGGCGCTGCGGGTGGACCTTTCCGGCTCCCCCTCCGTCGCGGACGCGCTGGCGCGGGTGAAGGCGCGGGCGCTGGGGGCGCAAGCCAACCAGGACATCCCCTTTGAGCAGGTGGTGGGGCTGCTGCAGCCGGCGCGGAGCCTGTCGCACACCCCGCTCTTCCAGGTGATGTTCATCTGGCAGAACGCGCCCGGGGACGAGCTGGAGCTTTCCGGCCTGGCGGCACCGCAACCGGCTCCGCGGGCCGCACCGGCCGCACCGGCCGCGCAGGCGCGGGCGGACGCGCGGACGACGGCGAAGTTCGACCTTTCGCTCGTCTTGACCGAGCGGGGTGGGCGGATCGTGGGCGCGGTGGAGTACGCCGCCGCGCTCTTCGAACGGGAGACGGTGGAGCGCTTCGCCGGCTATCTCCGCCGCGCGCTGGAGGCGATGGTGGCGGACGAGCGCCAGCCCGTGGAGCGGCTGGCGCTGATGCCGGCGGACGAGCGCGCGCGGGTGGTGGAGGAGTGGAACCGCACGGACGCGGAGTTCCCGGCGGATTCGTGCCTCCACGAGCT
>DASWMA010000451.1:0-4037 GCA_036399995.1 Longimicrobium sp.
GTTCAGGTACTCGAACACCAGCGTGTCGGCCGAGGTGCGCAGCTGCTCCACCCGGTTGCGGTCGCGTGTGTAGGTGAGGCGCGTGTCCCAGTTGAAGCCGCCGCGGCGCACCAGGTTGGCCGACAGCGCCGCCTCGATCCCGCGGTCGCTGATCTCGCCGATGTTCTGGTACTGCGCGCTGAACCCCGAGCTGGACTGCAGCGGCACCTGCAGCACCAGGTCGGTGGTGCGGCGGGTGTAGTACGTCAGCTCGAGCTGCGCGCGGTCGTTGAAGAAGCCCAGGTCCACGCCGCCCTCCAGCTCGCGCTGGCGCTCGGGCTTCAGGTCGGGGTTGGCCAGCGTGTCGCGGGGCGCCTGGCCCGGGCGGCCGCTGAACAGCGCGTCGATGAAGTAGTTGCGGGTGAGGTACGCCGACGGCGGCTGGCCGCCGGTTTCACCGTACGAGGCGCGCACGCGCAGCGCGCTCAGCACGCTGGACAGCGGCGAGCGCTCGAAGAACGGCATCTCGTGCACCACCCAGCTCACCCCGGCGCGCGGGAAGAGCTGCCAGCGCTGGTCGGCGCCGAACGCCGAGGCGGCCTCGGTGTTCAGCGCGGCGGTCAGGAACAGCCGGTCGGCCAGGTTCACCCGCTCCTGGACGAACCCGCCCATGGTGCGCAGCTCGGCGATCCCCTGCGTGGCGAACTGCGTGGCGCCGCCCACCGTCTCCTGCCCCGGCGGCAGCCCCTCGGCCCCCGCGCGGATGGTGCTGATCCGGTCGCTGGTGTAGCGGAACCCGGCGGTGGAGGTGAGCTCCACGTTGCTCGACACGCGGGTGAGCAGGTTGGCCGTCAGGTCGCTGTTCCACTTGCGGATCGAGCGCACCGGGCTGGAGATCGACCCGAAGAAGGTGGCGCTGCTGCTGAACGGCGGCTGGATGTAGACGTTCTCCTCGCGCCCGTCGTCGAGCCCGAAGATGTAGTTGACGCTCAGGTTCTCGACCGGCGTGAGCGTGGCCTGGAACGAGCCGATGAAGCGGTTGACGTTCTGGTCGAGCGTGAAGTCGCGGATCACCTGCAGCGGGTTGACGCCCACGATCGGCGAATACGGGTAGCGGCCCAGCGAGTCCACGAACGCCGCGTCGAACCCGGTGGGCGTGAACAGCACCGCCGTCAGCGCGCCCTGCGTCTGCTCGCCCTCGGGGATCAGGCTGGCGCGGTTCTGCAGGTAGCTGGCGCCGCCGGTCACCTCCAGCAGCCGCCCCAGCCGCTGGGTGATGCGGGCGCGCACCGTGCGCTTGTCGGCGCTGGTGTTGCGGATGATCCCTTCCTGGTCGAACCAGCTCCCGGACAGGTAGTAGCGCGTGTCGCCCGCCCCGCCCGAGAGCGACGCCTGCGTGTTGAAGTTGGTGGCGGTCCGGAAGATCTGGTTCTGCAGGTTGTAGCGCGTGATCGGGTCGCCCAGCCGGTAGCGGCTCCCGTCGGGCTTGCGCAGGTAGATCGAGTCGCCCAGCCCGGCCTGCGGGTACATCAGCACCGGGAACTCCTCGGGCCGGGTGGCGGTGCCCACCTCGCTGCTGAGCGTCACCTGCGGCCGGCCGGTGATGCCGCGCCGGGTGAAGATCTGGATCACCCCGTTGTTGGCGCGCGAGCCGTACAGCGCCGCCGCGGCCGCGCCTTTCAGCACCTCCACGCGCTCGATGTCGCCCGGGGCGATGTCGCTCAGGCGGTTGGATGCGGCCGAGCCCTGGCGCGTGGCGTTGGAGCCCACCGCCACCAGGGGGTCGATGTTGTTGTCCACCAGCACGCCGTCGATCACGATCAGCGGGTCGGCGCCGCCCAGGATGGAGCTGGTGCCGCGCAGCCGGATCGACGCGCCGGCCCCCGGCATCCCGGAGTTCTGGCTGATCACCGCGCCGGGGATGCGGCCCTGCAGCGCCTGGCCGATCGAGGTGGCGCCGGGGGCGGCGTTGATCTGCTCGCCGCTCACGGTGGCCACGGTGTTGCCCACCTGCCGCCGCTCGACCGGGGCACCCTGGCCGGTGGCCACGATCCCCTCCAGCTGCAGCGCCGACTCGGCCAGCGTGACCGCGCCGACGTCCACCGTGCGCTCGGCGCCCAGCGTGACGGCGCGGGTGGCGGCGCTGCGCCCCAGCCGCGAGAACACCAGCGTGTGGGCGCCGGGCGCCACGCGCGCGGTTAGCGAGTACTGCCCCTGCGCGTTGGTGGTGGCGCGCGCCTGGGTGCCCCGCAGCGTGACGCTCACGTCCGACAGCGGGCGGTTGGTGGCGGCGTCCACCACGGTGCCGCGAAGGGTGTAGCTCTCCTGCGCCGCTGCCGGGCGCGCGGCCATCCCGAGGGCGAGCAGCACGGCGGCGGCCATCCATCGGATGGGGGATCGTAGCATCAGCGGTCTCCTGATGGCGTGGCGATTGGAAGGGCCCGCGTCCGTACCCCGGACGGCGGGCGTGAACCGGCGGTCTTGGACTGAAGTCTGAAAGGCGGTTCGGTTTCAGGGATTACGACAGTTGATAGCACCCCCCGGGCGGTGGGCGCAAGGATACTCTGTTTACGCCACATCCGGCGCTCGCCGCGGAGGCACCGGGAATGGAAAAGAGGCGCGGATCTCCGCGCCTCTCCCAACCACCCCGAGCTCGCCGCGCCCCCCTACAGCGGCCGCGCCACCAGGATCCCCGTGGACCGCCGGATCCCGGCGACGTAGGCGTGCAGGTCGCCGCGGCTGATGGTGACGTTGCCGCCGGAGAGCGGGGCGTGCAGCACGCCGGCGCCCCGTGGTCCACCTCCGCTCTGCCGGGTTACATTCCGTGCGCCTGTACGCTCCGCCTTATCCCGCACGCTCCACCCGGTCTCACGATGGCCCACTCCGTCTTCATCTCGTACGCGCGCGACGCCAGCCGCACCCAGGCCGAGGCCATCTACCGTGCGCTTGGCGGAGCGGAAGAAGACGTTTGCTTCCTGGATACCGAGGACATCGGAATCGGCGAGCCCTTCCTCGAACGGCTGTTGGACGAGTTGTTCGGCGCGCGGGTGGTGGTGATCCTGGCCGAGCCCACGTACTTCACGCGTCGCTACTGCCTGCAGGAGTTCCACATTGCTTCCGGCCCCTTTACGCGCCTGCTGGAGGGCTCCCGGCCGACGGAGAAGCAGAAGGAAGAAGCACTGAGAGGCATCGTGGTGGCGCTCCCCGAGCGCGGCGTGGACCCGATGATGGAGCGCTTCCCAGCGAAAATCGCCGGCCGCAACTGGCCGCGCGCCGACCAGGCGGATGAGATCGCCGCCCTCGTCCGCGCTGAGCTGGCCCTGAACCCGCCCACGCTCCGCGAGCGCTACGCGGCCTTGGGCGCGGACGAGGAAGTGCGCGCCCTGTTCCTCGCGAAAAGCGCCCTCCCGACGCCGCTCCGCATCGGATCAATCCCGATGGCGCCCGCTCTTGGTATCCCCGTGAGCATCGGCGATGCCTTCGTTGGCCGCGCAGATGACATGTGGCGCATCCACGACGTCCTCACCAGTCGCCGCGGCGACCTGCGCACGGCGGCCGGCATCACGGGATCGATCGAGGCAGGCGGCGGCTTCGGGAAAACGCGGATTGCCGTCGAATACCTTTACCGATTCGGTACGCGCACCTTCCAAGGCGGCCTCTTCTGGATCGACGCCGAACTGGACCCCGAGGACCGTCTGTATGAGATCCTCGTTGCTCTGAGCCCATCTGTGGAGTCCATCGACGTTATTCGTGCCCGGCGTGGCGGTGTTGCCGCAGCGGTCGCGCGTTCAATCCGCAACCTTCCTCCGGACAGCCCGCCTCCGCTATTCATTGTTGACAACGTGCCGGAGCCCTCGCCGGGCGAGTCACCGAAGCCGCTGGAGACGTGGTGCCCCGTGCCGGGGGAGGTTTCAGTCCTGAGTCCGGTCTAAAAAGCTCCAGCGGAGGTGAACAGAGTGCTTGCAGGCAGGATGTCCGTTGGTAAATTGGGGATTGGAGCCGACCTTTGCTCATCCCCCTACGATCGCGCCGTGTTTCGCCCCAACGAGACGCACCGT
>DASWMA010000452.1:0-2159 GCA_036399995.1 Longimicrobium sp.
CGCGGCGGTCATCTCCTTGTGCGCGCGGGAGAGCCCTTCGCCGTGGCGGCGCACCGCGCGGGTGTAGCCGCGCAGCGCCACCATCAGCAGCGCCCCGCACGCGGCGGCCACCAGCGAGGCGGCGGTAGACACGTGCAGCGCCAGCGCGAAGTAGGCCGCGCTCACCAGCGCCGTGGTGTACACGCTGAGCAGGTAGCTGGCGGCGTGCCCGGTGCGGTCGCACTCGTGCGTGAGCGCCTGCAGCAGGTCGCTGCCGCGGATGCGGGTGAAGTGCAGCCAGCGCGCGCCGGCGATCGCCGCGTACAGCCGCCGGCGGAAGTGCAGCGACACGTCCAGCTCGATCCGGTAGCCGGCCATGATCTGCGCCCGCTGCACCACCGCCTGCGCCGCCGTGACCACCACGAACACGCCCAGCGCGGCCGCCAGCGTGGGCCGCAGCCCCACCGCGTTCAGCACCTGCCCGGTGATCCCGCCCAGCTTCGCCGCGCCGCCCGCAGGCGTGGGCAGCCCCACGGCGCCCAGCAGCGGCACCAGCGCCACCACCCCCGCCGCCTCCACCACCGGCGACAGCAGCAGCAGCGCCAGCGACGACATCAGCCGGCGTGGGTTCATGGCCCACAGCGCGGCGGCGAACGCGCGCACGCTGGCGCGCGGCGGCGGCGTTTCGTCGCTCATCCGTCCGTACCCGCGCGGCCGTGGCGCGCCAGCAGCCGCACCGGCCGCAGCAGGCGATACAGCGGGAAGAGCGCGTCGGGGAGCGGCTTCCACTTCCAGTCTTCGGGCCCGGGGCCGAACACCCAGCGCGCCACGTACCGCGCCCGCTCCGCCGCGCCCTCGCGCAGGCGCAGGTTGAAGCGCAGGTTGCCGCGCGTCTCCGCCCCCTCCGTCTCCCCCTCCGGCCCGAACATCCGCTCCGCGACCTCCGCCGCGAGCGAGGCGATCTCCGCGTCCGCCGCGATCTCGCGCTTCACCCCGTCGTCCACCGGCGCGCCGAGGAGGGTTTGGGCCAGGTGGAGCCCCAGCAGCGCCGTGCGCCGCGCCCGCAGCTCCGCCGCGCGGGCCAGGACGGTTGCCACGTCGCCGCGGCCGGCGCGGAGGAGGGCGGCGACCGCGGCGAGCCACTCCAGCCGCTTCCAGCGGTGCTTGGCGCCATGGACAAAAAGGACAAGGAGGAGATCGTCGTCCCCCGGCGTCCGCACCTCTCCTCCACCCACCGCCACGGTTTGCGAGCGGCGCATCAACGCATCCGTGTCGACCGGCATGCCGAAGCGGAGGGACGAGACGCGGGCGTGCAGCTCCACCAGGGTATCCGTGCCGGGGTGGACGAGGGGATAGTCGCCGTCCACGCGGCGGAACCAGCGCTCCTGCGCGGGCGACAGGCGGAGCGCGGAAGCGTACCCCGCGTCCACGAGAACGGCGAGTGAGCGGGGGATGTCATCCGGGCGGACGAGCAGGTCCAGGTCCACGAAGGAGCGGAGGGAGAGGTCGCCGTACGCCCGCATGGCGAGCGCCGGGCCCTTGTAGGCCAGCGCCTCGACCCCCGCGGACGAGAGCGCGTCCATCAGCCGCAGCAGCTCGCCGGCAAGACGCAGCGTCCGGTGCACTTCCTCCGCATTGCGCGCGCGGAGACGGGCCGCGAACGGCTGGGGGAGACCGGAGCCGCGCAGGTGGCGGTGGAGGAGCGGGATCATCCGGTGCCGCCCGGCCAGCGCCAGCAGCCGCGCGCCGTCGATGCCGTCCACGACGGTGCCCGCGCCGGCGCCCGCCGCGGCGTCCAGGAGGAGCGATGCTTCGGGCGAGCGCCCGTGATCGGGCATCTCCCCGCTCGGTGGAATGCTCAATCGAGGTTGAGTGATGCGCGACTGAGTATCGGTGATGGACAAAAGGGACAGAGCGAGGTCGTTCACTCGGCGTACTGCTCGGAAAGGCGGCCCACGTGCGCCAGCGCCGCCTCCCAGGTGGGGAAGCGGGCGGGGAAGCGCTCGGCCAGCTCGCGGGCAATCTCGCCCAGCGTGGCGCTCCCGTCCATCCGCCCCAGCACGTAGGCGTCGATCCGCCCGTTGTCGCCCAGCGTGGGGCGGAAGCCGTCGGCGCGCCTGCGCAGGCGCGTGGGCGAGGGGAGGGTGGCCACGAAGGTGGACTGCCGGAACGAGAGGGGG
>DASWMA010000453.1:0-1810 GCA_036399995.1 Longimicrobium sp.
GGAGGTGAAGCGGCCGGCGGCGTTCGCCTGCACCGTGCCCGGCGCGGGGAGCGGCGGGCGGGCGGCCTGCGCCTGCTGCTCCAGCCGGGCGGACTCCTCGTCGGAGCCGGCGAAGGCGGCCGAGTCGGCCAGGTTGGCGCTGCGGCTGTAGGCCTCGGCGTAGGTGTGGTACGACGAGGCGAACAGGTGCGAGGCCTGCAGCACCTGGTGCATGGGGCTGTTCTGCGTCGCCACCATCTGCGTGTCGAGCCGGGCCAGGCGCTCCTTGGCGGTCAGCGCCAGCTCGGCGGCCACGCAGCTGGTGCGGCGGGCCTGGTCGCGGGCGGCCTTCTGCTGGGGGCTCTCGCCACAGGCCGCGGTGGCGGCGGCCGCGGTCAGCAGCAGCGCCGCCACGGGGATCAGCGTGGGGATCCTCATTCGCCTGCTCTCGGGGTGCGGGGGTGTTCGGGAGATGTTCAGAACGCGCGCGCTCAGCCGTCCGTGACGGTCTCGGGGAAAAGCTCGCGCTCCACCAGCTCGCACAGCAGGTGGATCAGCGTGATGTGCGCTTCCTGGATGCGCTCGGTGGCCTGCGCGGGCACCACCAGCGGCTCGTCGCTCAGCGCCGCCAGCCGGCCGCCGTCGCGCCCCAGCAGGCCCAGCACCACCGCTCCGCGCTCGCGCGCCGCCTGCGCCGCGGCCACCACGTTGGCCGAGCTGCCGCTGGTGCTGATGGCCACCAGCACGTCGCCGGGGCGCACCATCGCCTCCACCTGCCGCTGGAACACGGTGGCGAAGTCGTAGTCGTTGCTCCAGCAGGTGAGCGTGGGGCCGTCCATCAGGTGGTGCGCGGGAAGGCCCGGCCGGTCGCGCTTGTAGCGCGCCACCAGCTCTTCCACCAGGTGCATGGCGTCGCACGCCGAGCCGCCGTTGCCGCAGGCGTACAGCCGCCCGCCGCCGCGGAAGCACTCGGCCAGCCGCCCCGCCGCCCGCACCACCTGCGGCGCCAGCTCGCGCAGCGCCAGCTTCACGCGCGCGGACTCTTCCAGCGCCTGGGTGACCACGTCGATCGGCTGGGCTGCGGGCATCCGGCTTCGGGGCATCGGGGGGTGCGACGGCGTTCGGCGCCCAATGTAGCGCGTCGCGCGGGAGAGCGGGAGAACGGAGGGGCTGGCACCACCCTTGAACGGCAGGGGACTGGGGACTGGGGACAGGGGGACAGGGGACTGGGGACAGCCTGCGCGCTTCTCCGTTCGGTCCTTGGTCCCGACGCGCCACGCATCATCCCGCATCTCGTCACGCGCACTCGCATGCACTGGCAGGCCGGTTGACCGATCCGAGACGTTTTCGCCCGACCGCGGCCCATCTCCCGAAAACGCAGGGGGCGCGCGCACGGCTGGCCGCGGCGCTGGCCGCCGTGGCGCTCGCCGTGGGCGCCTGCGACCGCGGCAAGGACACGCTGGCGACGCTGGAGTCGATCGCGCTGCGCGACAGCGTGGCGACCGACGCCACGCTGTGGCTGGACCCGGCCGGCCGCGCGTGGATCGGCGGGCCGGGGCGGCTGACGGCGTTCGACAGCACCGGGCGCGCGCTGGGCGGGATGAACGTGCGCTTGAGCGGCACGCCGCAGATTCTGTGGTCTTGGCCGGGGCGCGCGTACCTGCGCACCGGCGGTGCCGCGGCCGTGGTGAACGCGGCGGGGGAGCAGACGGGGCTGCGCCGCTCGGGGGCGCCGGTGGCGGCCGACCCGCGCGGGCGGTGGGTGTACACCGCCACGGGCAACGGCAGCGTGCTGGGGCTGGCGCCCGAGTCGCTGGGCGCGCGCTGGGGG
>DASWMA010000454.1:0-4615 GCA_036399995.1 Longimicrobium sp.
GCTCGTCATCCCCGGCGCCGCGGCCGTCCGTGGAGCGGACGGCTGTGCCGGATGCCCGGGGAGCGTGCTAGCAGACGCTGATCATACCCCGCATGGTATAGCAGCCCCAGTAGCACGTGTCCGAACAGTACGCCGAATCGCAGTCGCACGAGCCGCCACACGAGCCGCCGCAGGTATCGCCACAGCTGCCCCAGCAGGTGTCCCAGTTGGGGTCGGCGGTGGGGCACTCCACGGGGTCGGTGGGGGCGTCGTGGGCGTGCACGGTGCCGCGCCCGGCTGCTTCCGCGCCGGTGGTGGCGAACGACTGCACCTGCAGCTCGTCGATGGTGAGACGCACCTTGTCCATGACATCTCCTCCCCTGTTGTGGGTGAACAGACCGCCCCGGAGCCACGTCTTCAGCATGATTATGCCGAAGCCCGCGGCGAGCAAGCATCCTGGCAGGGAGGGCGACGGCGCGGGGAGCGACGTCAGCAAGGTTAACACGCGCGTCGGCGGGTGCATCCCTTACCCGAGGACGACCCCCGCGACCTTCGCGGCACGCGCTCACCACCCTCCATCCCCCGGAGAGCTCGATGCGAAGCACGATCGTCCCCCAAAGTCTTCCCGCCCGGGTGACCCGGCGTCGTCGAGTGACACCCAGGGCGGCGCGGGGAGGCGCGCGGTGATGCGGATCCGCGTCGTCGCGGTCGTCGCGCTGAGCATCCTCGGCGTGGCAGCAGCGGCTTTGCCGGCCGCGGCGCACGAAGGGTGGGGCGTGGTGAGCCGCAACGGAACCGTCTACGTTGCCGACATCCCGGCGAACGTGATCTGGCGCATCGGGTCGGACGGGGCGGAGGTCGTCGCGCGCGGGATCCACTCGCACGCGCTCGCCATCGGGCCCGACGGGGCGGTGTACGGCACCGACGTGGAACCCGGTGGCAGCGGATCGGGGCGGGTGTGGCGCGTGGACCTCGAGGGACGTTTCGAGACCGTCGTTCCCGCGGGCGGCGCGGGCGGGATGGGGCTGCAGTCGTTCCTGGTGGGGCCGGACGGCGCGATCTACTCCGCCAGCGCCTTCCAGGCAGACCGGGCGCCCGGGAGCCGCACGCTCCACCTGCTGCGCCGCCGCGCGGACGGCACCCTCGACACCCTGGCGGGCGGGCTGGTGGGGTGGCGAGACGGCACCGGCGCGGCCGCGCGGTTCAGCGCCATCGACGGGATGGCGTGGCTGGCGGACGGCTCGCTGGTGGTGGTGGATGGAGCGCGGCTGCGGCGGGTCGACCTTGCGGGCAACGTGCGGACGCTGACGCCGCCCCTGTCGCGCCCGCGGTGGGGCGAAGACCTGCTGGGCGTCGCCGTGGGCCTGGGCGATACGCTGATCGCCGCCGACTTCGCCGGCAGGGTGCTGCGCCGCTGGCATGCCGGGAAAGCGCTGGCGCCGCTGGACCGGGGATGGTACTGGGCCCCCGCCGGCGTGGCCTCTTCGGAAGGCATGATGTTCGTGCTGGAGCATCCGCGGGCGCCGTTCGGGATCCTGGGCGACCTGGGCGTGGGCCCGTACCTGAGCGTGCGCGCGTTCGGGACGGGCGGCCCGCCGTGGATCATGGCGCGGCTCTGGGGGCGCAACACGGACATCGCCGTGGCAGCGGTCGTCTGCATTCTCGCACTGATGGCGGTCCCGCTCGTCCGCCGGCGTCGCGCCCGCAGGCGGACCGCCGGCAACGCCGAGGTTGGCGCAGCGTAGGTCACAGATCCTTCGTGCCGCGGCCAAACGTGGCGACTCGGCTCAGGGCGTTGCGCTCAGCGGGAGGATGACGTGTGAAGGAAAGGGCTCGGCTGAGTTGACGCGTGCTCAGCGGGAGCTGATCTCACCCGGGAAAGACGGAGGAGCAGAGAGGATCGATCCCCCCTGCTCCTCCGCCTTTGATGGCCGATCCGTCCGGCGTGCCGGCGGAACGGACTGGATCAGGAATTCCGGCGCGGACCGCGGCGCGAGAGCGCCAGGTCCACCGAGGCGGCGCCGCTGCCGGCCAGCATCACGATCGCGGCCAGGGCGATGGCCAGGATGTGGTACTCGAAGCCTTCGCCCTTCTGGTTGCCGCCCCAGTTCATGAAGAAGCCGTAGGGCAGGTGCACCATGACGATCGCCACGAGCATGTTCACGGCCACCCCGAACGCCCCCACGCGCCCCAGGAAGCCCAGGATCAGCGCCACCGCGCCCAGCGTTTCGGCAAGGATGGCGAGCACGGCGATCGGGTAGGGCACGTTCAGCATCCCCGTGAGGAAGCCGATGGTGCCGTTCCATCCGTTGCCGCCGAACATCCCGAACATCTTCTGCAGGCCGTGCGGGAGCATCACCAGCCCCAGCACCAGGCGAGCGATGGCCGGCGCCCAGTCGTTGCGGGTATCGATCAGCCGTCGCAGCATCGTCGTTTCTCCGTGTGTGGGTACGCCGGTCGGCCCGGCGGGCGCCGCGTTCCCGCGGCGGTGGACATCGTTCTCTGCCCGGCCGATCTGCGGCGCGGAACAGAAGTTTGCATGCGAAGCATCCGGCGGCGCTCCGCCCCGGCGCGCCAGCGTCAGTCGTCGCCGCGCAGGCCGCAGCGGATGCGGTCGAGGAGCGAGACCAGCGTCGTCACCTCGGCGGCGGAGAGCACGCCCATGGCGGCCTCGCCCGCTTCGCCGACCATCGGGTCCAGCCGCTCCAGCAGCGCGCGCCCCTCGTCGGTCAGGTAGCCGATCACCTGGCGGCGGTCGGGGCGGCAGCGCTCGCGACGGACGTAGCCGGCCTCTTCGAGCTTGTCGAGAAGGCGGGTGATGGACGCGCCCTCCTCGATCATCCGCTCACGGATGGAGAGCGTGGGCATCCCGTTCTTCCCCGCGCCCCGCAGGATGCGGAGAACGTTGTACTGCGCCACGCTGATCCCTTCCGGCTCCACGACGCGCGCCATCGCCCGCGACAGCACCGACGACGTGCGCATCAGCGTTACGCCGGCCTCTTCGGCGGGGGTGCGGAAGGGCACCGACTGCCGGATCTCGGCCTGAACGCTCCCGGGCCGCACCTGCGCGGCTGCATCTCCACTGCTCATAGGTAAGCAGTATACGTGGAGATAGTTCGCATGTCAAGTATAGTCTCGGCGGATCCTCCTTGTTTCGTTCAAAGGCCGGGTAGAGCACGGCGGACGGGTAGATACGACACCCCGTGCGTCGAATCCACCCCGGCCGACCGGCGTCACGACAGAGCAGGATGGACGTATCCGAGCTCCACCTCACCCGCGCCGCAGTGCGTGCGCAGCAGACCGCCGAGCATCTCCAGCGCCGCCTCCAGCTCGCCGCGCCCGGTCACGCCGAAGACGACGGCCACCACCTCGCGCGTCTCCGCCGTCACGCTGGTGCGGCGCGAGTCGCTGGTGGGGGTGCCGAAGGGGCCCGCGGCGTCGGCCAGGACAGGAAGCGCCTCGAGGTTCAGCTGCTCCTTGCCGATCCCGTCGTACGCCTCGCCCGCCTCGCCGCGGCGCAGGGTGACGGGCGGCCGCAGCTTGGCCACGTCGTACAGCCCGATCGGCAGCAGGGTGCGCAGCGACACCAGGTTGATCACGTCCACCACGTCGTGGATGCGGTACAGCTCCTTCCCTGCGCGCACCCGCCGCAGCAGCGCCTCGGGCGAGCCGCGGTAGCGTGACGGGTCCTTCCCCAGCCGCCGGTACAGCTCGCGCGTGGCGGCGATCGGCGCGCGCGCCGCGGGCTCCGCCGGGTGCGCCGCGGCATCGGACGCGGCGCCCTGCATCTCCGCCCACAGCGCCTCGCTCCCCGGCCCGGTGCGCACGGCTGCGCGCGCCGCTCCCAGCACCATCCCCGGCGCCGCCTCTGCGATTCGCGGATCGATGGTGATCTCGATCATCCGATGTCCGATGTTTCCGCTGTTTCCGGCGTGGGAATTTGCGATGATGATCTCGATCACCGATCCCGATGGATGCCCGGGGAATTTGCGAGTGAACTCGCCGCTACCACGGCACACAGTCCGCCTGCGCGGACTTCCCCACGCAGGCATCGTCGCGACGAGCGGAATCCGTCCCACAGCCTCGCGCAGTTTGCGAGGCTTCCCGTGGTCGTTGCTGCGGATTCATCCGCCGGTGCAATGCCGGCGACCCGCCCGGACCCTCGCTGGCCGCGGAATCTGTCGTCCGTCTCCCCGCGCTCGCCAGCCTGCGGCATTGCAGCGGGGCGGGGCGGACGGGAGATTCAGCGCGCGACCCCCGATCCTCATTTCGCCGGAAACCGCCATGCTCATCTGCCAGCGCGACCTGGTGCACCTTCCCGAAGGGCTGCACTACCTGAACTGCGCCTACCTGGGCCCGCTCCTCAAGTCGGTCGAAGAGGCCGGCTTGGCCGCCGTCCAGCGCCGGCGCGACCCCACGTCCATCACGCCGGCCTCCTTCTTCACCGACGCCGACCGGGCGCGCGCGCTCTTCGGCCGGCTGGTGAGCTGCCCGGCCGAGCGCGTGGCCATCGTCCCCAGCGTGTCGTACGCGACAGCGGTGGTCGCGAAGAACCTGGAGCTGCGCGCGCGGCAGAACGTGGTGGTGGCCCGCGCCCAGTTCCCCAGCAACGTGTACGCGTGGCGCCGTCTCTGCG
>DASWMA010000455.1:0-9488 GCA_036399995.1 Longimicrobium sp.
CCGCCCGCGTAAAGCCGGCGGGGGAGCGTTCGCGTTTCCCCCGGCCATGGCACGGGTGCGACCACGCGCCCCCGGCCGTCTCTCCGCCCACCGGCCACGGGGATGGACCTGCTGATCGAGCTGCTGCTGGAGCTGCTCTGCGCGATGGCGCGGGGGGCGGCCCGGTTCGTCTACTGGCTGGTGGCCGAGGTCGTGCTGGGCCTCCCGGAGAGTGCCCGGCCGCGGATCAGGCCGCGGCGGCCACCGGGGCCGAGACGGCGTGGTGGATCTTCACGGGTGTGGCCATCTGTGTGTCCGCCGCCCGGCTCTACCAGGATCCGTCGTCCGTGGAGCGCGAGGTCCACCTCTTCGTGAGCCTGGTGGTGCTCCCCGTGGCGGGCGTGGGGGTGGCGCTGGCCGTCTCGCGGGCGTCGCGGCCAGAGCCGTCGCCGGTGGAGGTGCGCGCCGCCGGAGACCCGCGGCGGGTCCCGGTGGCCGCACGCCGGCGGCGGCGCGGGTGACGCCGGCGCTTGCCCCGGCGGTGCGACACGGGCTACACTCTCCGCCCACCTATTTGCCCCGGGGGAGAGATGGTCGTTCTGCTGCTGAAGTACATCAAGCCGATGGAAGAGGTGGAGCGGCTGACGCCGGCCCACCGCGAGTTCCTCCAGCGCTACTACAGGGAGGGGAAGCTCATCGTGTCGGGGCCGCGCGAGCCGCGCACCGGCGGGGTGATCCTGGCGAACGTGGCCAACGAGGTGGAGGCGATGAAGATCATCGTGGAAGACCCGTTCTTCACCGAGAAGGTGGCCGAGTACGAGGTGATCCGCTTCAACCCCACCCACCACGACCCGCGCTTCGCCCCGTTCGTAGGCGGCGCCGCCGGGTGACCGGGCCGTGACGAGCCTGCAGGACGTTCGGCTGGCGCGCGAGCGGGTGCCCTCGTTCGAGCGGTACCCGTTCTCGCTTCCGGCCGTGCGCGGGCTGCACCGGCTGGAGCTGCACCCGCGCGTCACCTTCTTCGTGGGCGACAACGGGAGCGGCAAGAGCACGCTGCTCGAGGCGATCGCCGTGGCCTGCGGCTTCAACCCCGAGGGCGGCGCCCTGCACGAGGCGGAGTTCGCCACGCGCGAGAGCCACAGCGAGCTGCACCAGTGGATCGACGTGCGCCTCCCCGGCCGTCTGGACATGCGCGGCTACTTCCTGCGCGCCGAGAGCTTCTACAACGTGGCCAGCGCGGTGGAGCGGCAGGACCAGGAGGAGTGGATGAAGGCGCTGCCGCGGCGCAACCGCGACCGCTACGGCGGCCGCGCGCTGCACGAGCAGTCGCACGGCGAGGCGTTCCTGGCGCTGTTCGAGCACCGCCTGAACGGTGACATGCTGGTGCTGCTCGACGAGCCCGAGGCGGCGCTGTCGCCGCTGCGGCAGATGACCTTTCTCTCCCTGCTGCACCGCCACGTGGCCGACGGCGCCCAGTTCGTGATCGCCAGCCACTCGCCGATCGTCCTCGCCTACCCCAATGCCTGGATCTACCAGTTCGGCGAAGGCGGGATCGAGCGGGTGGAGTACGAGCAGACCGAGCACTACCGCGTCTACCACGACTTCCTGCAGGCCCCCGCGCGGTCGCTGCGGATTCTGCTGTCGGACGAGGAATAGTGCCCAGTGCCCAGTGCCCAGTGCCCAGTGCCC
Source organism: Longimicrobium sp. (assembly GCA_036399995.1). Lineage (GTDB taxonomy): Bacteria > Gemmatimonadota > Gemmatimonadetes > Longimicrobiales > Longimicrobiaceae > Longimicrobium. Next base: position 1,669 of record DASWMA010000455.1, read on the forward strand.
AGTGCGCCGTTGAAGTCCGCGAAGGCGGACTGCGTGCCGTTGTAGCCGCGAGTTCACTCGCATATTCGCGCCACCGCCCGCGTCCACCCATCCACCACCTGCCGGGTCGCCGCCCAACGCCACAACGTCGAGGCGGGGGACGAAGCCTGGAGCGCACTTTCGCACCTTCGCACCTTCGCACCTTCGCACCTTCGCACCTTCGCACCTTCGCACCTTCGCACCTTCGCACCTTCGCACCTTCGCACTTTCGCACTTTCGCACCTGTTGTGGTGCCGTCCCGCCCCACGATTGAACAACCTCGCGGGCCTTGCTATGTTTCATGGCTTGAAAACAATCCGCCCAACCGATCGAACATCCGTGGAGGTGCCCCGTGGCCGGGCATAGCAAGTGGAAGCAGATCAAGCACAAGAAGGCGCTCACCGACAGCAAGCGCGCCGCCGCCTGGACCAAGATCATCCGTGAGATCACGGTGGCGGCCAAGGCCGGCGGCGGCGACCCCGCTGGCAACCCGCGCCTGCGCCTGGCGATGGACAACGCCCGCGCCGCCAACATGCCCAACGACAACATCGACCGCGCCATCAAGAAGGGCACGGGCGAGCTGGAGGGCGTGAGCTACGAGGAGATCACCTACGAGGCGTACGGCCCGGCCGGCGTGGCCATCATGATCGATGCGCTCACCGACAACGGGAACCGCACCGTGGCCGACATCCGCCGCTGGCTGAGCCGCAACGGCGGCAACCTGGGCACCACCGGCTCGGTGGCCTGGATGTTCGACCGCCGCGGCGAGATCACCATCGACGGCGAGCGCTACGACGAAGACACGGTGATGGAGGCCGCGCTCGACGCCGGCGCGCTGGACGTGCAGAACGAGGAGGGCACGCTCACGGTGCTCACCGAGCCCACCGAGCTGAGCGCCGTACAGGACGGGCTGCGCACCAAGGGGATCGAGTGGGAGAGCGCCGAGCTGGCCATGGTGCCCAAGACCACCGTGAACGTGACCGGCGGCGACGCCGAGCAGCTCGTGAAGCTGCTGGAGCTGCTCGAAGACCTGGACGACGTGCAGAAGGTGTACACCAACGCCGACCTGGATGTCGACAGCCTCGCCGAGGTCTGACGCCCCGCCCGTGCCCCCGCGGCCGGGCGAGGCCGTGGTGCTGGGGGTGGACCCCGGCACCGCCGTGACCGGCTACGGCGTCGTTGCCCGCGGGGGCGACGGCGCCGTTTCGCTGCTGGAGTGCGGCGTGATCCGTACCCATCCGCGCGCCCCCCTGGCCGAGCGCCTGCGCGACATCCACCAGGGCGTGCTGGAGGTGATCGGCCGCCGGCAGCCCACGGTGATCGCCGTGGAGAGCGCGTTCTACTCCAAGAACGTGCGCACGGCCATGGTGCTGGGGCACGCGCGCGGGGTGATCCTGCTGGCCGCCGCGCTGCGCGACCTGCCGCTGGCCGAGTATCCGCCGGCCGAGGTGAAGAGCGCCGTGGTGGGTGCCGGCGCCGCCACCAAGGACCAGGTGGGCTTCATGGTGCAGCGCCTGCTGCGCCTCAAGGAGCCGCCGAAGCCGCACGACGCGGCCGACGGCGTGGCCATCGCGCTCTGCCACTGCTTCCGCGGCTTCGGCCCGGCCGCCAGGGCGTCGGCGCAGATCGCCGCGCTGCGCATGACCTTCGCCCCGCCCAAGCTGCGCCCCTGACCCGAGCGTCAGGACCGAGGACGCTCGCACGCCGCACCTGGCACCCAGCACTCAGCACTTACAGAGATATCGATGATTTCGCGGATCCGCGGTGAGCTGGTGCTGCGCGACCTGGAGCGGGTGGAGCTGATGACCTCCGGCGGCGTGGCGTACGAGATCCACATCCCCACCACCGTGTTCGAGCGCCTCCCGCGGCTGGGCGAGCAGGTGACGCTGCGCACCTTCCAGGTGGTGCGCGAAGATGCGCACATCCTCTTCGGGTTCCTCGAAGACGTGGAGCGCGTCGTCTTCTCGCGGCTGCTCGCGGCCTCGGGGGTGGGCCCGCGTCTGGCGCTGGCGCTGATGAGCGCGATGAACGTGGAGATGCTGGTGCGCTCCGTCCGCAACCGCGACGTGGCTGCGCTCACGGCAGTGAGCGGGGTGGGGAAGAAGACCGCCGAGCGCATCGCCGTGGAGCTCTCGAACAAGCTCGACGACCTGGCGTTCGCGCCCAGCGCCATGGGCTCGCGCTCTCCCGCGGTGGAAGACGCGCTGCGGGCGCTGATCGCGCTGGGCATCACCCAGGGCGACGCGGACCGGGCGGTGCGCGCGGTGGTCAGCGAGCGCGGCAACGAGGTGGCCGCGCCCGAGCTGATCCGCCTGGCGCTGGCGCGGGCGACCTCGAAGTAGGAGACGCACGGACGGGGAGGGTGGATGTGGCCGGCGCATCCGTCAGCCGCGAAACCAGGGCTGCTTGCGCCGACCATCATCAAAATGGCATGTTCTACGCTTCGGGGTGTGAATCGGATCGTCTGCTGCCGCCGGAAAGATCTTCCCAGCCGAACGTGGTCACCATGTCCGACGCCATCGAGAAAACCGTGCTGTACGGGTGGATCGAAGTGGAGTCCGGTGCTCCGCTCCCGCCCGAGGCACCGCCCTGGTCGGACCGATGCGAGCTCGTGACGTGGCCGGGGCTCGCCGAGCGGCATCGCAAGGGGATCCTGGCCGGAGGTGGGGCGCTGCTTGCCGGTAGTGTGGCCGTCGCCCTGCTCGTGGGCACGGGCGCGAGCGCCGCGGGCCTGTACGCCGGCCTCGCCGCCATCGTGGGGCTGGCGCTCCTGTTCTTCGGGTTGATCGGTGTGCCGCCCAGCGCGCATTTCGTCTCATCCCCCACCGGCCGGTACGTGTACGTCCCGCCCCCGCCGCCCGATCCCGCCGATGTCGAATCGCCGGACTGGTTACAAAGGGCGGTCCGCGGCGCGCCTCAGGCCGTCGCGGTGACGTCCTGCATCTGCGTCGTGATCGCCTCGGTGGTTCAGGGTGTCCCGAGCCAGGGGTTGCCGATGCTTGGCCTCGCCATGATTCTAGTGGCAGGACCCGTGGTGAACGCCGTCAGGCGCCATCTGAAGAGCGAGGCCGAGGTCTCGAAGCGGTTCCTGCAGGCCGCCGATCCCCGCGTTCCGTTGTCCGCCCCGGCCGAATCGCTTCCCGCCGGCGGCCCGGCGCCGGCGAAGACCGAGTGATCTTCGCGAGCCGTCGGTAGGTTTCGCTTGTCTGCCGTCGACCTCGGTCGCGCCGCGGTGGGCACGCGGTTTGAGGGCCCAGGACGAGGTGTTTCGATGGATGACAGCAGGAGGAATCCAGGATGCGTCTTTCGACCCTGACCCAGCGCAGCGAGCTGAAGGCCGCCGAGGATCGCCACGAGATGGCGGGGCCGCTCGCGGTGATCGCGCTGATCGTGGCGGCCGCGCTGGCGCTGGGCGGGCACTGGATCGCGGCGCTGGGCTTTGCGGCCACCGGCGGATTCCTGTTCGTCAGCACGGCGATGGAGGTCCGCGCCGCGGGCGATCCCGATGCCACGGAGGCGTTCTACCGGCTCGCCGACCCGCGTACGCCGCTGGAACTGCCCGCGGCGGCGCCGCCTGGCGACGCGGCGTCGGCGACGGATGGCCCGATCGAGTAGGCCCGCCGTCGTTTCCAGATCCCCACGTTCGTGGTCAGGTGGCGCGGTAACGACCTCGGCGCCGAAGTGATCCGCCCGGCCCTCGCGCGGGCAACGCCAGATCACAGAGGACACATGGCAGAGCGAGTGCAGCGCGCGCCCGGGGCCGTCCGGCAGCGCGTCCCGCCGGTAGTCCGCATCCTTTGTGGCGCGGTGGGGCTGGCGCTTCTCTATGCGGCGGCCTTCACCTTCCTGGCCACGGCCCATGCGAGCTGGACAGGGATTCTCCTCGCCCTGGTTGCGGGATGCGGGTTCTGCTGGATCGCCGCACGCGGTTTTCGATCGCGGTGATCGAGCCAGCCGCCGCCGATCGGATCCGCGAACGGGGGAGAGATGGCGAAGCGAGAGACGGTCGACCAGCCCGCCGTGACCGGGCGGGAGGGCGCGGACGAGGTTCTCGAACACCACGTGGGGCCGGTGATCCGCGTGTTCGCCGGCCTCATGGGCCTCGCGCTGATCGGCGCCGTGATGGCGGCGTTCCTGTACCGCACCCACGTGGGCGCGGCAGAGCTTCTCGTGGTCCTTCTCGTGGGCGTCGGCTTCTGCTGGATCGCCGCGCGCGGCTTTCGGACCGCGGTGATCGATCCACCCCCGTCCGAGCGCTTCACCGAGCTGGCCGACCCTTCGCGCCCGCTCGCGCCGACGGAGCTTCGCGAGCAGCCACCGTCTTCGGGTGGGGGATGATGACTCTCACATCCGTCGCGGTGCGTTCTCCGCTGCCGCCGCCGGCGAAGTCGTAAGGGCCCACGCGTACGGAGACACGGCCCGACAGGGGGCCGAGCCATCCCCCTCTACGTCCGGAGAGCCATGACCAACGACCCCACTCCTCCCGCCCCGCTACCCGCCATTCCGGCCAGGATGGATCCCGCGGCCACCGACGTCCGCTCCGTGGCTGAGCGTGAGCTCCCGGGTGAAGAGATCGCCGCGCCCACGTACGGGCGGGGGACCCGCGCGATGTTCGCCTTCGTGGCGGTGATGTGCCTGATCGTCGCTGCGATCCTGGGGCTGGGGGGAAGCTGGCTGCTGGCTGCTTCGATGGTCGTGTTCGGCGGTGGGGCGGGATACTTCGCCGCCACTGGCAGGCGCCCGGCCGATCCCGCGCTGGCACCCGCGTCGCGCCACTTCCACGAGCTGGCCGACCCCACGCGCCCGCTCACGCCCGAAGACGTCAGCATCCCGCCGGGTGGCGGCGATCGATCGCTGCCGAGGCCGCGCCAGGAGGGGTGATGCCGGAGCAAGCCGGGATCTTCGCGCGCCTGTTCGGGCCGCAGCGTGGAACGCGGAAGATGCTTGCAGTTTCTGGCGTATGGGTCACCCACGAAGACCTGGAGGGTGGCGATGCGCAGGCCGGCTCGCTCCCCGCCGCGCCCGCGCTGCGCTACCTGCGCCGATGCGAGCCCGGCGCTCCGCTCCCCGACGAGGTGGCCCCCGATGCCCCCCGGTTCGAGGTGGTGGTGCACAACACGATGCCGCAGCGGGTGCGCCGCCGGGTCGCCGCCGCGGGGGCCGCGCTGATGCTGAGCACCGCCTTAACGCTGCCAATGGGCGTGCACTGGGGGATCATCACGCTGCTGGCAGGGGCCACGCTGGTCGCGGTGGGCACCACCGGCGGCTCCGAGCGGGTCACCTTCCGCCGATCCGACGAAGGACACTGGGTGGAGGTGGAAGCGGAAGCAGAGCTTCCGCCGGCGGAGCCGCTCCCGGTGTTCGGCCGATGGGAGCGCGTTGTGTACGGCGTGCTCTCCGCCGCCATCCTGGGCCTTGCGGCCACCGGCCGCATAACCGGCAATCTCCCGCTGATCGGCGTGGTGGGCGTGGGGCTCGCGGTTGCGGCGGTGTGGGATTCGCTGCCCATCCGGCGGCGTGATCCGCGCAACGCCGTCCTCGCCGACCTCCGCTTCCACGAGCTGGCCGACCCCTCGCGCCCGCTCACGCCCGAAGACGTGGGCCTCCCTCTGCGGGCTGGCGATCGGCCGGACCGCCCCGCACTGCGCCAAGAGGTTTGATGCGGGACGAAGCCGCTGCCGCCGCGCGGGTCCACGAGGCGCCTCGTCTCCCCGCTGGGGCGCTGACACCGTTGCCGCTCACCGACGCCGCCCCGGATGTCGCGGCACCCCGGAGGCGGGAGTGGGTCGAGGTGGAGCCCGGCGCTCCCCTGCCGCCCGAGGCGCCGCCGTGGGCCGAGCGCCACGCGCTGGTGAAGCGGGGTGAGCTCGCCGACTGGCTGCGCCGCCCCGCGCTGGGCCTGGCCGTGGCCATGCTGGCGGGTGCCGCGGTGATGGTGATGATGGGTGAGCTGCGGGGCTACGCCGCGGTGCCGGTGGGCCTGGCGCTGCTGTGGGCCGGGTGGACCGGCGGAGTCCAGCGCGAGACGTTCGTGCCGTCGCCGGATGGCCGCTACGTGCAGGTGGAGCTTCCGCCCGAGCCGGTCGACCCCGCCGAGGAGCTGCGGGTGCGGAAGCGTGCGCGCTGGGCGGCCGTGGGAATCAGTGCCGCGTTCGTGTCCATCGTCGCTGTGCTGGCCGCTCTCGTGGTGCTGGACGGCTTTCACGTCGGCGACCTGCTGGTCCCGGCGGCTCTCGGCCTGCTGGCGACCGCGGGGCAGTCGCTGGTGGAGGCGGTGAAGCGCCGCACCCAGAGCGAAGCCCTGCCTTCCGAGCGCTTCCTCCAGCTGAGCGACCCCCGCCAGCCGCTCCCGGACGGCTCCGTGCATCTCTCCGGGGCTGCCGCCGATGACGTGGAGCAGCCTGCCGCGGGCGCGACTTCGCGGCACGCGCACTGAGCCGCTGCCAGACATCGCATCCAGCCTCACGATGGACCCACTGCGAAGCGCACCTGGCGGGATCGCTCGGGCCGGCCCTGGGCGTCGGGGGATTCGCGCTCTTCGTCGCCGGCTCGTCGACGCTGCTGCACGCGTACTTCGATCATCATGACGTGGCGAACGACGACGATCCGAACGGGCCCGGCGGCCGGCTCCGTGCGTGGATCCGCCCGGTGCCGGGCCACGTCGCGATGTTCGAGATTGCGGCCTGGGCCCTGCTCGCGGCGGCCGCGGCTGCGTGGTGGTTCAACGACTCGGCCGGCGACGTGCCCGGCGCGGTGAAGGCGATCTTCGCGGGGTGCTGCGTGGTGGCCCTGGCGTCGAGCTTCGTGCGGACCTTCTGGCGCAGCGACGAATAGCCCGGTGGTGCCCGAGGGGGGGCACGCACCGGACTCATACCGCGTTGCAGGGCTTCGTTCGGGACGAAGATCCGAAAGGACATGGTCTCACGCAGAGCAGCAGAGGAGCAGAGAACAACCAGTCTCCTCTGCTTCTCTGCTTCTCTGCGTGAGATCCTTTGATGCTGGAGCCAGAATGATGTCCGGTAACACCGTATCATCTTGCCCGCCGTGCCGTTCCTTCCACTCCGAGGATAACGCACGCGGAGGCCGTGAGAGGGATGATCCACATCCTCCACGACCTCCGCGTGATTCCGCTGTTCTACGCAACCGGGATCAGTCGGCGCCCTCCTCGTCGATCGCCCGCTTCAGCGCGGCGACCTTCTCGATCACCGTGTCACTGGTGGTTCGCCCCGCCGCGCTCACCTGCTGCACCTTCCACCAGCTCACGCAGTTGAACGACCTGCACACGGCCGGGCGCGTCTCGTAGATGCCGCACCGGAACGTGGGATGGCCGCCGGGGCCGGGGCCGCGCTGCAGGTTGCGGCAGTAGCCCAGGTCCAGCACCACGTGCCCGGTCGTGCCCGCCTGCTCGTAGCGGACGACGGCTTCGGGGTACGCGGCCCTGAGCGGCGCCTCGAGCACCGCCGCCACGTACTCGCGGTAGTCGGGGCTGCCGGGGATGTAGATCGTCACCTTGCAGCACTCGCCGCACCGCGTGCACAGCTCGCTGGTGACGTCGGCGGTGCGAAGCGCGTGTGCATCGGCGACGTCCACGATGCCGAGCTCGTACATCCGCCGCAGCGAGCGGGCGAGACGGTCGCGCACCATCTCCTCCCGGGCGTCGGCGCCGGCCTCCAGCTTTCCCTGCGCGCGCAGCGCCGCCACCCCGCGGTCCAGCAGCGCCCCGGCGGCAACGGGCGCCGCCAGGCCGGTGCAGAGGATGGCCGCCAACCCATCCAGCCGCTGGACCGCGGTTCCCCCCTCGG
>DASWMA010000456.1:0-7570 GCA_036399995.1 Longimicrobium sp.
TGAGTCCGTTGTCCGGCCCCATCATCTCCCCGGACCCCTGCTCCCCCGCCGGCACCCCCGCCGGCCGCACTCCCCCAGCACCACACGAGGCCCGCATGCAGTCCAGGTTCGTGCGTACGCTCCACCTAGCCGCCGCACTCCTCCTCTTCACGGCACTCCCGGCGCTTGCCCAGGAAACCGGCAACCTGTCGGGCGCCGTGAAGGACGCCGCCAACGGCCGCGCCCTTTCGGGCGTGCGCGTGGAAGCGGTGGCGAGCGACGGCCGGGTGGCCGGCACCACCACCACCGACGCGCAGGGCACCTACCGCTTCGCGGGGCTGCGCGCGGGGAGCTACACCGTGGTGATCAAGCCGCAGGAAGACGGCGCCGAGCGCAGGCTCGACGCGGTGGTCGCCGCGGGGCAGACCGCGCGCGTGGACGCCACCATCGCCGGCGGCAACGTGATGCTGAACCCGCTGGTGGTGTCGGCCTCGAAGCGCAGCGAAAAGGCGATCGAGGCCCCGGCGCGCGTGGAGGTGGTGAGCGAGCGCGACGTGCAGGCCCGCCCCGCCATCACCGCGGTCGACCACCTGCGCTCGATGCCGGGGATCGACGTGGCGCAGACCGGCGTGGGCTCGGCCAACGTGGTGGCCCGCGGCTTCAACAACATCTTCTCGGGGTCGCTGCACGCCCTGGCCGACTACCGGCTGGTGGCGGTGCCCTCGCTGCGCGTGAACTTCCTGCAGTTCGTTCCCGCCAACAACGAGGACATCGGCCGCATGGAGGTGGTGCTGGGGCCGGGCGCGGCGCTGTACGGGCCCAACACCGCCGACGGCATCCTGCACATCATCACCAAGAGCCCGCTCGACGACCAGAGCACCACCTTCTCGCTGGCCGGCGGCTCGCGCGGCACCATGCAGGGGCAGTTCCGCACCTCGCACCTGCTGGGGCAGAACTTCGGCGTCAAGCTGTCGGGGCAGTACCTGCGCGCCGACGAGTGGGAGTACACCGACCCCGCCGAGGTGGCCGAGCGCGCCAAGTTCGCCGGCAACATGGCGTTCTACCGCGCCGACCTGATGCGCGCCTCGGGGATCGACGAGGCCGAGGCCAACCTCCGCATCGCCCGGATCGGGCAGCGTGACAACGACATCCTGCGCTGGGGCGGCGAGGCGCGCGCCGACTGGCGCTTCGCCAGCAACGGCACCGCGGTGTTCGCCGCCGGCGTGAGCACCTCGGTCAACGGGATCGAGCTGAACGGGCTGGGCGCGGCGCAGGTGAAGGACTGGCAGTACAGCTACTACCAGGCGCGCGCCAACGTGGGGCGCCTGTTCGGCCAGTTCTACGTGAACCGCAGCAACGCGGGCGAGACCTTCCTGCTGCGCAACGGCGCGCCGATCGTGGACCGCTCGCACATCATGGTGGCGCAGCTGCAGCACGGGCTCGACCTGGGGAGCCGCCAGCGCTTCACCTACGGCGGCGACGCCACCTGGACCACCCCGCGCACCGACGGCACCATCAACGGCGCCTACGAAGACCACGACGGCACCCGCGAGTTCGGCGCCTACCTGCAGAGCGAGACCGAGATCAGCCGGCACGTGGACCTGGTGTTGGCCGGCCGCGTGGACAGCCACTCGGCGCTCCCCGACCTGGTGTTCTCGCCGCGCGCCGCGCTGGTGGTGAAGCCGGCGGAGGGCCACGCGCTGCGCTTCACCTTCAACCGCGCCTTCAGCACCCCCAGCTCGCTGAACCAGTTCCTGGACCTGGGCTCTCCGATCCCCAACGACCAGCTGGCCGGGCTGGGCTACTCGCTGCGCGTGCAGGGCACCGGCGACAACGGCTTCAGCTTCCGCGGCGCCGACGGCGGCTACCAGGTGCGCTCGCCCTTCACCCCGGCGGGGCTGGGCGGCCCCGGCACGCTGCTGCCGGCCAACTCGGCCACGCTGATGCCGCTGGCGGTGGGCGTGCTCGCGGCCGGGGCCGCGGCCAAGGGCGCGCCGCTGCCGGCGCCGCTGGTGGCCTACCTGTCGAGCCTGCGGCCCACCGCCGCGCAGGTGGGGCTCAACTACCTCGACCCGGTCTCGGGCACGGTGGGCCCGCTGTCGGGGCTGGCGCTCGACGCCATCGAGCCGATCCGCGAGTCGTCCACCAACACCCTCGAGGCGGGGTACAAGGGGATCATCGGCGGGCGGCTGCTGCTGGCGGCCGACGTGTACTGGTCGCAGAAGAAGGACCTGGTGACGCCGCTCACCATCCAGACCCCGCTGCTGCTGCTGAACGGGGCGAACCTGGGCGCCTACCTGGTGCCGCGCTTCATGGCCGACCTGGGGTACACCCAGGCGCAGGCCACCGCGCTGGCCACCTCGCTGATCGGCAGCCCCACCTCGGCGGGGCTGGCCACCATCCCGCTGGGCGTGGTGTCGTCGGCCGACGTGAACGCCCACGGGGCGCAGCTGCTGGTGACCTACGTGAACGTGGACGAGACGATCGACTACTGGGGGAGCGACCTGTCGGCCCGCCTGCTGCTGGCCGGCGGCTTCTCGCTGAACGCCAGCGGCAGCTACGTGAGCCAGGACCGCTGGCAGACCCAGAGCGCCGGCCTGGTCACGCTGAACGCCCCGCGCAAGAAGGGCTCGCTGTCGCTGGCGTACGACGACGGCGAGGGCTCGGGGCTGACGGGTGAGGCGCGGATGCGCTACACCGCCGGCTTCCCGGTGAACTCGGGGGTGTACATCGGCCTCAAGTGCATCGAGGGCGCCACCACCAGCCCGCTGGCCGAAAACTGCGTGAGCGCCTACACGCTGTTCGACCTGAACCTGGGCTACCGCCTGCCCTTCCGGGGCCGGCGCACCACGCTGCAGGTGAGCGCCAGCAACCTGTTCAACGAGGCGTACCGCCCCTTCCCGGGCACGCCCGACATCGGCCGCACCATCCTGGCCCGCGTCCGCTACGACTTCTGATCGCGGGCCGAGGGACAGTGCACGAAGAGGGGCCGGGCGCGATGCCCGGCCCCTTCTCGTTTCCCAGTGACGGTGTGGCGCCGATCAACCCGGGTGTTCTTTTCGTTCACGAACTTCTTGACAGCCGCGTCCAACGCGTGTAGATTGAAGTCGCTCGCCCGCTTCGGCGTGTGAGCACGCTCCCCGCCCGCGGGCGGTGTGAGTACATAACTCCGGGGGGTTGGGCGGTTTCCGCACAACCCCTCGTTATTTGCCCGAAGTACAATCCGTTAGGGGACTTCGCGTGCAGACGCCCGATCCGGTTCCGGCCCAGCCGTTCCTTCCCGCCGTCGAGATCTTCGTCGACGGTTCGAACTTCCACCTCGCGCAGCGCTACGAGGGGATTCCCCATCGCGTGGATCTGAACCGCCTGGCACGGCAGCTCAGCCGGGGATACCACTTCGTGAAGCTGAACTACTACACCTCGCCGCTTCCATATCCCGGAACCCAAAGCTACCGCGCGCAGCAACGCTTCTTCGCCCAGATCGCGCGGAGCAGCCGCATCGACCTGGTACTGGGGCGCAACGAGCCGCGCGTGGATCGCGACACCGGCCGGAAGTACCACGTGGAAAAGGAAACGGACGTGAACCTGGCGGTTGACATGGTGGTGGGCGCGTACACGGACCGATACGACGTGGCGATGCTGGTGGCGGGTGATACCGATTACGTCCGGGCTGTGAAGGCGCTGCGCGAGAGGGGAAAGCAGCTCGTGTGGTGCCACCTGCCGGCCCAGCGCCATACGGACCAGCTCGCGCAGGTCAGCGACGCAATGATCGAACTGAGCCCGAAGTTCCTCCGCACCTGCTCGCTTCCCGACCGGTAGCGCGCCCGTCACACCGCGGCCACGGGCTCCAGCGCCGCGATGTCTTCGTCCACGCGGGCGAGCTCGGGGAGGAAGCCGAGCGACTCGTAGATGCCGCGGGCCACGTCGAGGTAGGCGCGCGCCTCGGCGGGGCGGCCGCAGGCGCCGTGCAGCATCCCGTAGCCGTGCAGCACCAACGCCTCGTCCTTCCCCGACAGCCCGCGCTCGTGGCAGACGTTGAGCGCCTGCTCGTAGAAGACGAAGCCCTCCTCGTCGCAGCGCGCCCGCGCGATGGCGCCCAGCAGCACGTACACCTCCACCAGGTCGGCGATCAGGCGGTGCACGATGGCCACCTCCTCGGCCCGCCGCGCCTCTTCCTCGGCCTCGAACAGCCGGCCCTGGCGCAGCAGCACGTCGCCCAGGTTGCAGCGCACGGTCACCTCCCAGCGCCGCTCGGGGCCGCGCGCCAGCGCCTCGCGGAACACCGCCTCGGCCGCCGCCATGTCACCGTGCTCGGTGTGCAGCAGCCCGCTGTTGTTCAGGTAGAAGAGCAGCGCGTCGTCGGCGCCGGTGGCCTCGATGCGCTCGCGGGCGCGGGCCAGCATGGCCTCGGCATCGGCCAGCTCCCCCTGCTTGATGGCGATCACCGACAGGTTGGTGTAGCACGGCCACTCCAGCGCGGCGTCTCCCAGCCCCTGCGCGATCGCCAGCCCGCGCTCGAACCACCCGCGCGCCCGGTCGCGCTCGCCGCGGTCGTCGCACACGTTCCCCAGCCCCTGGCACGCGATGGCCTGCCCCGCCGCGTCGAGGGCGTCCACGGCCAGCTGGTAGCTCTGCTCGTACCAGCTCCACGACTCGTCGAGCCGTCCCGCGTTGCGCGCGGTGCGCCCCAGCCTGCGCAGGGTGAGCACGTGCGGCGCCTTGTCGCGCAGGTCGCGGCTGATCTCCAGCGCCAGCGCGTAGATCCCCGCGGCCTTCTCCAGCCGGCCGGCGCCCTCCTCCACCTCGCCGGCGCGCACCAGCGCCAGGGCCGCGGCCGCGGAGTCGCCCTCCTGCTGGTGGCGCACCGCTTCCACGACCAGCGTGAACATCTCCTGCAGCCGCTGCTGCGACGCCGCCACGATCTGCGGCACCATCTCGGCCAGGCGGGTGGGGTCGACCACGCGCTTGCCCAGGGTGGCGTACGCGCCCGAGCGCGCCCACTGCTTGTCGCGGTCCGTGCGCGAGGCGCCGATCACGGCGTCGCTGAGCGGAAGGAACTCTTCCGCGTCGGGGACCAGCGCAAGGGCGCGCTCCACCAGCAGGTGTGGCTGCGAGAGCCTGCTCACCACGAGATGGTCAGCTCCGGGAAACGGCGGGGAGCCGGCAGCGCTCAGCCGCCGGCCAGGAGGTACTTGCCCCCGTAGTACGAGAAGTGGGGCGTGGTGCCGTAGAGGCGGGTGCCGCCGGCGCCCAGCCAGCCGCCCAGCCCCACCCACTGGCCGTTCTCCCAGCGCGCCACCTCGACCGGGCCGCCCACCAGCACGCCGGTGAGCGGGAAGCTGAGGGTGACCGGCTGGTTGAACTGGATCCCGTGGGGTCCGAACTCGGCCACCACGCGCTTGGCCAGCACCGCGTCGCCCGGCAGGTCGATGGTGACGGTGGTGCTGTACGGCAGCGCGCCGGCGGGGATGTCCACGCGGAAGCCCTGCAGCTCCACGAAGCCGCCCTCCGAGGCCACGATGAACTTCTCGGCGTGCCGCGGAGCCGTCAGGTTGGGCGTGCCCGAGAAGGTGAGCAGCCCCGAAACGTCGATCGCTCCCCCGAGGGCGTGGGCGGGGGCGGTGGGCGCCAGCGGCGCCTGCGAGGCTTCACTGCAGCCGGCCAGCACGAATGCGGCAACGGCCAGCGACACGAATGTGTGGCGGATGTTCACGGGCGGGGTTCCCTGGGCGAATGGTCCGTACAGCGCACCGGATTGCACAGGCAGGGGCCGTGCCGGTGGACGAGCTGCGTGGAAAGCCTTGATTCCCTTGATTTTACGTGGATTGGAGCCCCGGATCCCGCCGCATCCTCGCCGGGGCTCTGCACAAAAATCGGGCAAGCTCACCAAATCGGGGAAGCCGGAACCGCAACTGCGGGGAGCTCACGCAGGCAGCAGAGAACGCGGAGGAGCTCCGCCGTTCTCTCTCTGCTTCTCTGCTGCTCTGCGTGAGCCCCTGCTGGAAAAGCCGGAGAGTGGCTCAGCTCACGCCTTCGAGGCCGTACTCGCGGATCTTGCGGGTGAGGGTGTTGCGGTGCACGCCGAGGACGTCGGAGGCGCGGCCCAGGTGGCCGCGCACCAGCTGCAGCACCTCGCGGATGTGCAGCTTCTCCACGTCGGCCAGCGACAGGTCGGGGGCGTAGCCGGCCAGCGGGGCGCCGTCACCGCCCTCGTGCGCGGGCGGGGTGGCGCGGAGCTGGTCTAGCGGGAGGTGCTCGGGAAGGAGGACGCTGCCGTGCGCCAGGAGCACGGCGCGCTCCAGCACGTTCTTCAGCTCGCGGATGTTGCCGGGCCAGTCGTACGCATGCAGCCGCTCCAGCACCGGCCGGGCGATCGCGCGGATGTTGCGGCCGTAGCGCACCGCGTGCGAGGCCACGAAGTGCCGCACCAGCAGGTCGAGGTCGCCGCCGCGCTCGGCCAGCCGCGGGAGCTGCAGGGTGACCACCGCCAGGCGGAAGTACAGGTCTTCGCGGAAGGTGCCCTCGGCGATCTCGGCGCGGAGGTTCTTGTTGGTGGCGGCGACCACCCGCACGTCCACCGGGATGCGGTCCTCCCCGCCCACGCGCTCGATCTCGCGCTCCTGCAGGGCGCGCAGGATCTTGGCCTGCAGCGCCAGCGACATGTCGCCGATCTCGTCGAGGAGGAGCGTGCCGCCGCTGGCGCGCTCGAAGCGGCCGATCTTGCGGGCGATGGCGCCGGTGAAGGCGCCCTTCTCGTGCCCGAACAGCTCCGACTCGAGGAGGTTCTCGGGAATCGCCGCGCAGTTGATGGCCACGAACGGCCCCGACCCGCGCGCGCTGTTGCGGTGGATGGCGCGCGCCACCAGCTCCTTGCCCGTGCCGCTCTCGCCCAGCACCAGCACGGTGGCGGACGACGCCGCCACGCGCCCCACCATGCGGAACACCTCGAGCATGGCCGGGCTGCCGCCGATGGCCGCCTCGTCGCCGGGGTCGCCGATGTCGGCGGGGGAGATGGGGATCACCTCCTCGGCCTGGAACACCTCGCGGAGCGCCGCCTCGAGCTCGCGCGGCTCGGGCGGCGCGGCGAACACGCCCAGCACCCCCAGCCGCGACGCCTCCACCATCATCTGCATGGTGGGGCGCGAGGCGAGCAGCACCAGCGTGCCCGCCGGCGTGCCCGACTCGATGATGCGGCGCACCAGCTCCAGGTCGGCGGCGTCGATGTCGAGCGAGAGGACCACGGCCGCCCAGGCGCCGGTGCGCAGTTGCTCGAGCCCGTCGCCCAGCGTGGCGGCCTGGCGCACGTCGGCGCGCGCGCCCACCGCGTCGCGCACCGCGTTCGCGGGGGCGGCGGACGGCTCGATGACCAGCACGGCGGGACGGGACACGGACCGGGCCCTGTGACGCGTGGGCGAGCGCCCGGGCGCCTGCGCCCTGCCAGAACGCGGCGCCCCGTGCCTCTCGCGGCGGGCATCGACCGGAACTCCGATGCCCGACTGTGGTGACAGGGCAAACTGCGCGCCTTTGCAAAATGGTGCAAGCGGGCCCTCATCCCCCGGCCCCTTCTCCCGAACTGCAGGAGAAGGGGTGA
>DASWMA010000457.1:0-6360 GCA_036399995.1 Longimicrobium sp.
CCGCGACGCCATGGCCCGCATGAGCCGAGAGACGGAGGTGCGGCTGGAGATCGTCCCCGGCGCGTCGCACCTGTTCGAAGAGCCGGGAACGCTGGAGGAGGTCGCCCGCCTCGCGGCCGGCTGGCTGGTGCGGCACCTTCCCGCCGCGTCGTAGCGCCCGCCCTTCGTCGCCGCGGGGTGCTCCAGTTCCGGCGGCGGCGATGCGCCGGATGCGGAACCGGGACCCGCCGCGACGGTACCGGCTGGGTGGGGGCTTCCCCTGAGCCGGGTGAGGGCCGGCGATTATCTCCGTTCGCGCGAAGTGCCCCAACCGGTGAACCGGCTCCGGGCGCCGCACTCCGCCGAGCCGCAACGGGCACCCGCCAACGTGCACCCGAATCCGCTCCCGGAGCACCATCACGGACCTGTCGCAGCAACCCTCTCGCGCCTTCGTGCTGCAACATTGGCGGGAACGGGCCCTGCTCGGTAAACATCGGTTCACACGAGTGCGAGCGAGAGATGGCCGGAAGTTTGCGTGTTCACAACGTACACTGTTCATCCCATCTGGGCCTTTCGCCGTGGAAGGCCCCTTTCCCGGAACAGCCCTCATGGATGATTACCGCTCGCTGGATGATTTCCTGAAGCGCATCGAGCCCCGCATGCGCCCGGCGTCGGAGCCCTGGGATGCGGCGAGCGAGATGCTGGAGCAGACCGTCGAAGAGCTCAAGGTGGCGGTGGAAGAGCTCCGGGTGATGCAGGAAGAGCTGGTGGAGGCCACCACGCGGCACGCCGGGCGGAGCGACGACGAGGTGGCGCCCGACCGCCGCTTCCGCGACGCCTTCACCGCCGCGCCGGTCGCCATGCTGCTCGCCGACGCGGCCGGCGTGGTGAAGTACGCCAACGCGGCGGTCGGCGCGGTGATGGGGGTGGAAGGAGGGCAGCTCACCGGGAAGCCGCTGGCGGTGTTCGTGGCGCCGGGGTCGCGCCGCCCCTTCCGCCAGCTGCTGAACCGGCTGTCCACCAACGCCGCGCCCGCCGCGCTCGAGCTGGAGCTGCAGCCCCGCGCGCGGATGCCGCTGCAGGTGGAGGCGCAGGTGTGGCCCGTGCCGGGCGACGGCGGGATGCTCTTCGCCTGGTCGCTGGCCGACCTGTCGGCGCGGCAGGTGGCCCCCGCGCCCGACGAGGCCGAGACCACGCTCCGCGCCACCTTCGACTCGCTGCCGGTGGGCGTGGCCACCATGGACCGCGACGGCTCGGTGCTGGCGTGGAACCGCGCCGCCACCGAGCTGCTGGGGTGGACGGAGGACGAGGTGGTGGGCCGCCCCAACCCGGCCGTGGCCGACGAGGCCGCGCTCGACGCGGTGCGCGCCCGCGGCGAGGCGGCCGAGAGCGCCGTGCTGGCCGAGGCGCGCGACGGGAGCACCCTGGCGGTGGACCTGACGCTGGCGCCGCTGATGGACGCCGAGGGCGGCGTGGCCGGCACCGTGGCGCTGATCCGCCCCTCCGCGTCGGACGGCGCCGAGGTGCGCCACTGGCCCGAGGCCGAGATGCGGCGCGTGCTGCTGGAAGGCGCCACGGCGGGGAACGTGACCGACCGGCTGCGCGCGGGGATCGCCGCGGGGCTGCACGCCGGCTACCTGCGCGGCGGCGACCGGCTCCCCAGCATCCGCGACGCCGCGGCCGAGACGGGGATCGACCACCGCGTGCTGGCGCTGGCCTATCGCCGGCTGGCCGCCAGCGGGCTGGTGGAGGTGCGCTCGCGCAAGGGCGTGCGCGTGGCGCCGCAGCGCGCCCCGGCCGAGACCGGGCTGAACGAGACGGCCGAGTGGCTGTCGCAGCTGCTCGAAGACGCGGCCGCGCTGCAGGTGCGCGTCCCCGGCCTGCCCGAGCTGGTGCGGCGGTGGACGGCGGGGGTGGAGCTGCGCTGCGCCTGCGTGGACGAGACGGCCGACGGGCGCGCGGCGCTGGCGCACGCCATCAGCAACCAGTGGGGGATCCGCGCCTTCCCGGTGGAGCCGCGCGCCGACGCCGAGGGGCGCCGCGAGCTGGCCGAGGCGCTGCGCGACGCCGACCTGGTGGCCACCACGCACTACCACGCCCCCGAGCTGGGCGCCCTGTGCGACGCCGCGCGCCGGCCCATGCTGCTGGCGGCGCTCACCCCCGAGGCGGTGCAGGCGGTGGAAGAGCGGCTGGCCCGCGCCCCGCTGACCGCCGTGGTGGCCGACCCGGCCTATGGCGAGCGGCTGCGGGCGCTGAAGGGCGGCGAGCGGCTGAACGTGGTGTGCGCGGCCGACGTGGCGGCGGTGGAGGCGCTGGACCCCGACACCCCGGTGCTGGCCACCCTGGCCGCGCAGCAGCAGGTGACCCGCAAGCTGCGGCTGCTGGTGCCCGCCACCACCCTGGTGGCGCCCACCGCCCCGCGCGCCCTGGCCCGCCTGCTGGTGCGCGCCAACGTCTCCCCCCGCAAGCCGGCCGACGCGTAGGGAGCACAGCGGGCGGCGTCGACCCGCATCACCGTGAATGCGCGAAGAACCGGCGCCCGTGCGAGAGCTCGCACGGGCGCCGGTTCGTTGCGTCAACACACGCTCATTGTCCAGCACTGAAAGAATCTCACGCAGAGCAGCAGAGGAGTTCGGGTTTTCTCTGCTCCTCTGCTGCTCTGCGTGAGATTCCTTTGGGGGATCTTCATCCCCGAGCTGGTCCTGGTACCTACGCTCCCGCCTCGCCCGCGGCGCGCAGGTGGCGGTCGGGCTCGGCGGCGGGGGCGCCGCCGCGGGCGCCGCCGCGCAGCACGTCGCGCAGCACCGCCGCGCGCGCGTCGGCCTCGGCGGCCTGCTCCATGAAGCGCTGGTGCGAATAGCGGTTCTGCCGCGCCTCCATCTTGCGCGCCATCCCCCGCGCGAAGGCGGCCCGCTCCTTGAGCGTCTGGAACGCCATCCACAGCGCCGTCTCCACCTCCTGCGCCTGCTCGGCCATCAGCGTTTCGGGGCCGTAGGCGTGCCCCACGCGGCAGCGGTAGCGCACCAGCTCGCCCTCGTGCACCTCGAACAGCACGCCGTGGCAGTCGGGGCAGCTGAAGCCGCTGGGCTCGCCCGGCCGCTCGTCGGCGTGCAGGGCGTACGGCTCCATCTCGGCGATGTCGGTCTCGAAGCGCAGCAGGTCCTGCCCGATGGAGGGGCCCGTGTCGTCCAGCGGCTCGCTCACCAGCCGCACCAGCAGCGCCGGGATCTCGGCCAGCGGCACCGAGTGGTCCACCTTCACGTACGCCAGCGCGCTCGACGGCATCCCCGGGTGCATGGCGTCGGCCGGGTCCTGCACCACGGCCGCGCCGCCGCGGCGCACCACCGCCGCCAGCCCCGCCGTGCCGTCGTCCAGGTTGCCGCTCAGCACCACCCCCACCACGCCGCGCCCGTACGCCAGCGCCGCGCTGCGGAAGAGGGGGTCGGCCGCCGGGCGGTGCCCGTTCTCGCGCGGGCCCGACGCCAGCCGTACGCTCCCGCGCTCCACCAGCATGTGCCGGTCGGGCGGGGCCACGTAGATGCGCCCGCCCTGGATGGGGTCGCCGTCCTGGGGGTGCACGGCCTGCAGCGCGCCGGCCCGGGTGAGGATGGCGGGAAGGCTGCTGGCCGAGTGCGCGGGAAAGTGCACCACGGCGAATATCGTGGCGGGGAAGTCTGCCGGGAGCGCCGCCGCGATCTCCCTCAACGCCTCCACCCCGCCCGCCGAGGCGCCGATCACCACGATTTCGCGTGTTTTCAAACGTGTACCACCGGTGTGTGAAACGAAGTCCGTCCACCCGAACGTCCACAGGGTTCAGCAAGACGCATGCGACCTGTGTGGCGCGCGGTTGACAGCGCGTGTGGGCACGGCGGATATTCCGCCGCGGGCGGGGCGTTCGCGACGCTACGTGCGTTTCCGCCGCCGTGCGCGCAGTGATCCCCCTGCATCCCGTAAATGTCCACTCCGCACGCCCCGGCGCAGTCGCCGCCGCTCGCCGCCATCGGCGGCTCGGCGGGCTCGTTCCCCGTGCTGCAGGAGCTGCTGGGGCTGCTCCCCGCTTCGTTCCCCGGCGCGCTGCTGGTGGTG
Organism: Longimicrobium sp.; assembly: GCA_036399995.1. GTDB lineage: Bacteria > Gemmatimonadota > Gemmatimonadetes > Longimicrobiales > Longimicrobiaceae > Longimicrobium. The sequence goes on from DASWMA010000457.1 coordinate 4,066, forward strand.
ATGCACGTGGAGCGCGACCGGCACAGCCTCCTTCCCGACCTGCTGGCCCGCGCCACCGAGCTGACCGTGCTCCCCGCGCGCGGGGGCGAGCGCCCGCGCGCGGGCCACGTGTACGTGGCGCCCCCCGATCGCCACCTGGTGGTGCGCCCCGGGCCGCGGCTGTCGCTGAGCTCGGCCGAGCCCGAGTGCTTCTCGCGCCCCGCCGTGGACCCGCTGTTCGCCTCGCTGGCCGAGGTGTGCGGGGCCGGTGCGGTGGCCGTGGTGCTGAGCGGGATGGGGCACGACGGCAGCCGCGGCGCGGCCGAGGTGCACCGCCGCGGCGGCACGGTAGTCGCGCAGAGCGCCGCCACCGCGTCGCACGGCTCCATGCCCGCGGCGGCCATCGCCACCGGCGGCGTGGCCCACGTTCTCGCTCCCGCCGAGGTGGCGGAGCTGCTGATGAAACTGCTGACACCCGCGCCGCGATGAGCGAGGCCGCCGAAAAGAGCTTCGAAGCGCTCCTGGAGTTCATCCGGGACGAACGCGGCTTCGACTTGACCGGCTACAAGCGTTCCACGCTGGGCCGCCGCGTGCGCAAGCGGATGCAGGAGGTGGGGATCGACGACTTCGCCGCCTACCGCGACTTCCTCGAGCGTACCCCCGGCGAGTTCACCACCCTCTTCAACACCATCCTGATCAACGTCACCTCCTTCTTCCGCGACCCGGACGCGTGGGAGGTGCTGGCGCGAGACTTCATCCCCCGCATCGTGGCGCGGAAGGAGCACGGCGACCCCATCCGCGTGTGGACGGCGGCGTGCGCCAGCGGCGAGGAGACCTGCACGGTGGCGATGGTGCTGTGCGAGGCGCTGGGCAGCGAGCGCTTCCACCAGCAGGTGAAGATCTACGCCACCGACGTGGACGACGAGGCGCTGCAGCAGGCGCGCGCGGCGCAGTATACCGACCGCGACCTGGAGGCGGTGCCCGAGCCGCTGCGCGAGCGCTACTTCACCCCCGTGTCGGGGAGATGGAGCTTCCGCGCCGACCTGCGCCGGCAGATCATCTTCGGCCGGCACGACCTGGTGCGCGACGCGCCGATCTCGCACCTGGACCTGCTGGTGTCGCGCAACTCGCTGATGTACTTCGACCCCGAGACGCAGGCGCGCATCATCCACCGCTTCCACTTCGCCCTGAACGAGAACGGGCTCCTGTTCCTGGGGAAGGCGGAGATGATGCGGGCGCACGCCCACCTGTTCACCCCGGCCGACCTCAAGTCGCGCATCTTCACCCGCGGCGCGCGCGCCAGCCTGCGCGACCGGCTGCTGATGATGGCCCAGGCCACGCGCCCCGACGGCGGCGAGCGCCAGGAGCGCGCCGTCCGGCTGCGGGCCGCGGCACTCGACGCGCACCCGGCCGCCCAGCTCGTGGTGGACGTGGCGGGCACGCTGGTGCTGGCCAACGCGCCGGCCCGTGCGCTGTTCGGCCTGACGGCGGGCGACGAGGGGCGCCCGCTGCAGGACCTGACGGTGAGCTACCGCCCGGTGGAGCTGCGCGCGCCGATCGAGCAGGCGCGGAACGAGCGGCGGCCGCTGCTGATCCAGCACGTGGAATACCCGCTGAAGGACGGCGAATTCCACACCTTCGACGTGCACGTGGTGCCGCTGGCCGAAGACGGCCGCACGCTCCTGGGCATGAGCGTCTCGTTCGTGGACGTCACGCCCTTCCAGCGGCTGCAGAACGAGCTGCAGGAGGCCAACCAGGAGCTGGAGACGGCGTTCGAAGAGCTGCAGAGCACCAACGAGGAGCTGGAGACCACCAACGAAGAGCTGCAGAGCTCCATCGAGGAGATGGAGACCACCAACGAGGAGCTGCAGAGCACCAACGAAGAGCTGGAGACGATGAACGAGGAGCTCCAGTCCACCAACGAGGAGCTGGAGACCATCAACGACGAGCTGCACCGCCGCACCACCGAGCTGAACAACGTCAACGCCTACATGACTTCGATCCTCACCGCGCTGCGCGCCGGGGTGGCGGTGGTCGACCGCGGCCTCAACATCCGCGTGTGGAACCGCAAGGCCGAGGACCTGTGGGGGCTGCGCGCCGACGAGGTGAACGGGAACGCGCTGCAGAACCTGGACATCGGCCTGCCGGTGGAGCGGCTGAAGCCCGCCATCCGTGCCTGCCTGGAGGGGGGGAGCGCGTTCGAGGAGGTGGTGCTCGACGCGGTGAACCGGCGCGGTCGCTCGATCCGCTGCCGCGTGGCGGTCACCCCGTTCTTCAACACCGAGCGCGAGATCGGCGGCGCGGTGCTGGTGATGG
>DASWMA010000458.1:0-2104 GCA_036399995.1 Longimicrobium sp.
AGGCCGTGCAGCAGGCGCGTGGCGTGATCAGCGACCCGGCCGCCGCGCAGGCCGCCCGCCAGGGCCGCCGCGAGCCCGCCACGCCGCCGTCCGCCGTGGCCCCCGGCCAGAACGCCCCCGCCGAAGCCGCGCCCAAGGCCGCCACGCCCTGACGGTTTTAGGCTGACAGAAGCTGGAAGGCCCGGGAAATCGATCGATTCCCCGGGCCTTCGTTCGTCCACTCTCGCACTCTCGCACTCTCGCACTTTCGCACTTTCGCACTTTCGCACTTTCGCACTTTCGCACTGCTGTTTTGGGCGTGTTGCGCGCTGGGGCGCGCAACCGGGCTGCGCGCGCGGTAGGGCACGATACCACTGTGCCCAACCGCGCCGGGCCACCGGCGGCGCCACAGATCCGCGCACTCCGCGGCATCTATGCACGCGCCGCCGCCGTCCCGGCCCTCCGGGCGCGCATCCCTCACGCAGAACCCGTCGGCCACGTCCGAAGCAGCCGCGAGCGAAGCGAGCCCCCGTCCCTCCCCCAGGCTGTTTTTGGGGGAGGGACAGGCGCCCCCAGGCGCCAGGGAGAGGGCCCCCCGCGGCACCCGCACCCTGGCACCTCATCCCCCGAACGTCTCCGCCTCCTCGATCTTCCAGATCGACGGCGTGCCCAGCTCGATGCTGTTCCCCGCCGGGTCGCGGAAGTAGATCGAGCGTCCGCCGCCCGGCCACTCCACCTCCGCCTCGATCTCCACCCCCTGCGCATGCAGGTGCTCGCGCCACCGCGGCAGCTCGTCGGCCGTGGCGGCGAAGCAGGCGTGGCCGGGGCCGCCGGCGCCGTGGCCGGGCACGGGGCCTCCGCCGCCCTGCGTCTTCGCCGGGTTGAACACCAGGAACACCCGCCCGCCGCAGCGGAAGAACACGTGCCGCCCCGGCACCTCGGCGATCTTGGCCAGGCCCAGCACGCCGGCGTAGAAGCGCTCCGCCGCGTCGAGGTCGTCGGCATACACGCAGGTCTCCAGGATCTCTCTCGCTCGCATCGTCCAGACGAAGTTCGGGGGCAAACGACGGCGGCGCATCCGCCCGGGATGCGCCGCCGCTTTCGTGCCGCCGCCGTGCCTCAGCGGTTGGGGCCGGTGTCGATGTCGTCGGGGGCGCTCGCCTCCACGCGCCGGTTCTGCTCGGCCAGCGCGTCGCGGTTCTCCTCGGCGGAGCGCACGTTCTCGCGCGCCTGGCTGGGGTCGTCGTTCCCGCGGGTCCCGCCGGTGGCGTTCATCCCGCCCTGACCGCCGGAGGTGGTCGTCCCGCCGCCCGTGTTCCCGCCGCCCGCGTTCCCGCCGCCCGCACCGCCGATGGGGGTGTTCACGCTCTCGGGCGTGGTGGCCTCGGTGCGCCGGTTCTGGGCCTCGAGCGCGTCGCGGTTCTCTTCCGCCGCATGCACGTGCTCGCGCGCGGCGGACGTATCCTCGTTCCCCTGGTCGTTGTTCCTCGTTCCGCCGGTCCCGGAGCTCTGGTCCATCATTCCCCCCTGGTCGTCGTTTCCGCCGAGTCATCGGGGGTGCGGGAGGGGCAACTTCCATTCCGTGGCCCAGGGCTGCTTCTGCTGCGCGTATCAGCTCCCGGCGCTCGTGCCCGTGATGGCGCAATCAGGGTTGCTCCCGTCAGAGGGGCCCCGGGGATTCGACGTACGTTGTGCACTCCGGATGCGCCACGGCAGTTTCGGGTCATCTCTGCAGTCGCTTTGCACGAGACCCTTGCGCGACCGGGAGACACGCTGCAAAGTTTCCGAAAACCCACACGCTTTGATCGACGATCCGGCGCTGCCGGTGCGGTAGAAATCTTGTTGTGCAACGACTTTCGTTGGCCCAACAAGGAGAGCCGCGCCCGGTGGCGTTGTGCGGAACGCGGAGGTTCTGGGGCGTCGCGGGGCGGGGAGAACGCCTCCCGACCGCGCATCGCGCCGCGTCTCTCCCGGCGCGATGGGACGGAGATCTCCGGCCACCGTTCCGGTGACTCGATCACCGCCGTCCTGTCATCAATGACGGAAATTGATTGGCAGGGCGAGCGTACGTCGCCTGCCGGAGCGTAGACGCCGCGGCCCGTCCGGTGCCGCGTGCGGGATCGTC
>DASWMA010000459.1:0-9280 GCA_036399995.1 Longimicrobium sp.
CGGGTTGAGGTCGAGCGCTTCGGCGGGGGTCACGGGGCGCGCGTCCGTGGCGCCGGCGGCGTGCTGCACGGCCTGCGCGGCGAGGAGGCCGTCCATCATCTCCCGGTCGTGCGCCAGGAAGAGGTAGCCGTGCGGGCGGTAGCCGGAGTCGACCCCCGTCTCGTCCTGGAACCGCAGCAGCTTCTCGCGCGACAGCAGCGACAGGCGCACGTTCACGTCCGAGCCGAACTGCACGCGGAAGCCACCCGTGGCGCGGCCGGTGCTGCCCTGACCGGGCTCGGGCGCGCGCTCCAGCACGCGCACGCCGGTGCACCCGCGCGCCGCCAGGTGATACGCGATGCTCGCGCCGATCACCCCGCCGCCGATGATCACGATCTCGGCCGAGTCTGTCATGTGCGGGTCGTATGGAAGGGGCGTCGGGGAACGGGACCGCCCGGCGGGCGTCACTCGCCCAGGAACTCGCCCAGCGCGGAGAGCGAGGGGGTGTGGTCGGCCAGCACCTTGGCCGCGGCGATGATCGGCACGGCCAGGAACGCGCCCGGTATCCCCCACATGGCATACCATACCATCACCGCCACCAGCACCGCCACCGGGTTCAGCCGCAGCCCCCGGCCGTAGGCGAAGGCGCTGGCGAAGTTGTTCTGGATCGCCGAGATCACCAGGTACACGCCCGGCGCCAGCAGCGCGCGGCCCACCGAGTCGAAGGTGGCCAGCCCCACAATGGCCAGCAGGATGGTCATCACCGCGCCACCCAGGTAGGGGACGAACTCGAGCAGCACCGTCAGCACCCCCCACAGCATGGGGGTAGGCAGCCCCAGCAGCCACGCGGTCAGCCACACCAGCACGCCCTCGGCCAGGTACATCAGCAGCGACACCAGCATGTAGCGCGAAACCGCCGCCTCGGTCTCGTGCACCACCTCCACCGCCCGCTTCTTGTCGCGGAACCCGGGGAGCACGTGCACCAGCTTGCGCATGAACAGCTCGCCCGAAGCCAACAGGAACCACACCAGCAGCAGCACCTCGAGCAACCCCGTGAGCACGCTGGTGGTCATCCCGAACACCCGGCTGGCCACCCCCGGCACCGCCAGCCCGGAACCGCTGCCCTGCCCGGACGCCGAGCCGCCCTCCTCCGCGCCCGCCTGTCCCGCGCCGCTTTGCCCCGCGCCTGCCTGCCCCGCACCACCCTTCTCCGCGCTTCCGCCGCTCTGTCCCGCGCTGGCGCCGCTGCCGCCGCCCAGCACGGGGTCGAGCACGTGCGACAGGGTGCGCAGCCGTTCCTTGGCTTTCTCGATCTGCGCCGGGGCCGTTTTGGCGAAGCTCTGGATGGGTGTGACCACGGCCACACCCGCGCCCGCCAGGGCGCCCATGCACAGCAGCACCGCCAGGCTGGCGCCCGCCCACAGCGGCACCCTGTGCTCGGCCAGCCAGCGCACCATGGGGCGCAGCAGCGCCGCGAACACCAGCGACAGCACCAGCGGCACGAACACCACGCGCCCCAGGTAGAGCGCCGCGAACACCACCGCAGTGGCGATCACCACCAGCGCCACGGTGCGCACGCGCTCTCCGCGCGGCGCCGCGGACGCGGGCGAGGACGCCGGTGCGGGGGCGACGGATTCGTGCCGGGGCTCGGTCAAGGGCATGCCGATGCAGGGGGGAAGGTGCGACCGCCCCGCGGAAATGCAAGCTCGGGACCGGGTGCGCCGTTCACAGGCGCGCGGGGACCAGGAAGATGGCCAGCGCCACCACCAGCCAGGCGCCCAGCGCCGCCAGCAGCGCAAGCCGGAAATCCACCCGCGGCGCCAGGAACCAGCACACCGCCAGGTACACGAGGTAGGCGGGGATGGTCTTGGCGCCGGCCACGCACGCCTGCCGCAGGCCGCCCACGTCGCCGCGCGCGCCCACCAGCCACAGCGCGATCAGCCCCAGGCTGGGAAAGAGCGGGAGGATGCCGGGGAGCACGGTTCCGCGCTTGGCGGCCCAGGCGATCACCGCCGTCATCACCCCGCCCGCCAGCGCTTTCCAGAGGATGTCCATTCGACCGCGATGGTGCGGAGAGTACGGAGGGAACGGGAGAAAAGAAACGGCGGCAGCCCCGGGTGGGAGCCGCCGCCGCTCAGGTGCCGTCGCGACCGGTGTGCGTCAGTGACCGCCCCCGGACATGGCGATGGCGATGTAGTACGACACCACGGCGACGATCGCCACCCACACCAGGCCCACGGCCAGCCCGGTGAGGCTGGCGCTCAGGTCCTTGCGGGAATCTTCCTTCGTGTACTCGCCGTGCGACATATCCAGATCCCTCCGCGGGCGCATGCGCCTGGTTTCGTTCGTCTCTTTCGACACCGATGCGGCGGAAAGGTATACGGTCTGCCGCGAGCGCGCAAACGGGCCGTCGGCGCGCCCTTCATCCCCCGTGTCGCTCCTCTCCCTGCCCGTGGGGGGAAAAGGGAGAACGGCACGTTCCCGGGGGATGAAAAAAGGTGCTTCGTCGATTTGGTTGCACCCTGTCTCTCGCCCGCTCGTTCGCTCCGCTCCCCGAACGAGTGACTGCAGGCGGCGCTCGCGCGAGTATCGAGTTTTGTTGGAGAGGTACCCTTCAGTTCCTCGGCAGTGCAGCGGCCCAAGCTGTCTCAACCGATCGATCAGGGGGGTACGAGGCGAGTCCGGCCATCGTGCACGTCCTCCGCATCGACGAATGGATGACGATCATTCGGCCGCATCACGAGGGCTGCGGTGACGCAGGGAAGCTGCGGAGTGCTCGATTCCTCCCTGATGACTCATACAGAATTCAGCGATTGATTGTGCCTTCGCACGACACCGCCCCCCGTCATCCTGAGCGCGACCACGCTGCAGCCGCGGCGTGCTGCAAGGGCCGCAGCGCGAAGGATCCATACCATCGGATGCGCTACGACTGGGGATTTCGCGCAAGCCGGCGATAGATCCTTCGGCCTGCGACCACCGGCTCATGCCGCGGCGCACGATGGTCGGGCCTCAGGATGAGGGTGGAGGAGATGGGTGCAGAATGCACAGTCAATCATCGCGTTCGGTATCAGTTGGCCAGGCCTTCGGGCGCAGAAGACGAGGTGAGCTCCGCAAGGGGTGTCCTGTAAAAAAATTTCGATACTCAGCGCATTCGGAGCCTGCAGCCACTCGTCGAGAAGTATGGCGCTGCCGCGGTTTGTCAGGTTGTGACCAGATCGACGAAGAGCCTGGAAAAAACGAAGTCCGGCGTCGCAAACCGCAACTTGCGAACGGTGGGGTGGGGGGCACTTCCCGCACCGCGGCGAGACATGACGAATCGCCGCCCTTCGGTGCACCGCGGGCGATTTCTTGTTGGCACCCGATTCCAGCCTATATTGGATCCAACGTGGTTCATTTCTCGATCCAGGGAGAGACCGGATGAAGAAGCTCAAGCCCGACCTCGACGCGCTCGACGTGCAGTCATTCGCCAGCGCCAGTACCGCCGGCGGGCGTGGAACGGTGCGAGGCAACGACGTCACGTCGCTGGATTGCGGGGGGCCCAACACGGTGATCGCCCACTATTGTTCTCCCGGTTCGAGCCCCATGGATTGCGCCGATAGCGCCGACACGTGCGACGACCGCTGCGCGGTCGTCACTGGGTAGACCTCACGCCGGGCGCTGCGCGTGTCTGGCCGAGGATGGATGACGAAAAACGGCCGGCCGGCTTCCCTGGAGAGCCGGCCGGCGATCCTATCGTGGGGGGGCGAGGAGGATCAGATCCGGGAGCCGCTGCGCCTCCGTCGACGTGACCCGAACACCGACCTCCGACAGCTCGAGGCTGGATCTGCTCAAGCGATCTTCGTCGTCCTGGAAAAACCGGGGGAGCGGACGGGCGTCCGCTCCCCCGGTGCCGTCGGCGGGGGGGTGTGGCGAGGGGGAAAGGGGCGTTCGGCTCAGGGCATCACGGCCTTGTTGCGGGCCGTGAGGCCGAACGCGATGGTCCATCCGGACGAGCGGGCGCTCTCGCGCGGCTCGCTGGTGCGGGCGACGCCCAGCTGCAGCGGGCCGGCCGAGAAGCCGCCCGCCACCATCCACGAGCCCGATGCGTCGGTGCCCGCGCCGGTGCGCACCGACAGGGCGCCCCGGGTGTGCTCCACGCCCGCCGACACGCGCCGGCGCCAGCCGCCGTCCAGCGTGCCCGCGTCGAGCGCGCCCTGGTAGCTGGCGGTCAGCCGCGTCTTCTCGGAGGGAAGCGAATAGGCCACGCCGGCACGCACGGTGGCGGGGAGCCACGCGTTGTCGTACAGCCCCTTCGCCGTCTCGTACACGGTCACCGGCACCGAGCCGGGATCGACCGGGGTCTCGCTCTGGTCGAAGCGGTCCAGCGCGTCGAGCGCGGCGTTCTTGTGGAAGTCGCCGCGGGTGAGCACCAGCGCCTTGGTGTGGAAGTCGTTTGACCAGCGCATCCCCGAGAAGGCGTTGGCCACGGCGGCGCTCACCGTGAGCCGCGGCGCCGGCTCGGCGGCGATCCCTACGTCCACGCCCCAGCCGCGGCCGCCGTGCACCGACACCTCGCGCAGCTCGGCCCTCAGGTCCTGCCCCTCCACGTCGAACTCGGGCTCGAACAGGCGGTGCTGCGCCATCCCGCGGCCGATCACGTAGTGCCCGGCGACGCCCACGCTCACCTTGCCGAAGCGGCGCCCGGTGGCGGCCGACAGGTCGAGCCAGCTGGCGTTGCGGCCGCCGGTGTTCCCCACCGCGTAGTCGGTGCGGCCGTCCTGGTAGCCGTTCACCAGCAGGTCCATCACGTCGCGGCCCACGTTCTCGTTGTAGCGGGCCGTGTAGCTCACCCCCACCGCCACGCGGCGGTACTGGATGGCCGCGATGGGAACGGTGATCGACACGTTTGCGTTCAGCCCCTGCTGGGGGATGCCGCCCACGAAGTCGTCCTTCTCGCTCTGCGACCACTTGTTGAAGCTGAACAGCGAGGGGACCTGCCCCAGCCGCGTGCCCACGAAGCCGGTGCCCAGCGCCAGCTGCGGCATGGCCACGGTCCAGTACGGGTTGCCGTGCAGCCCCAGGTTGGCCGGGTTGAAGAAGAGCGCCTCCGCGCCGCGCGCGTCGGCCACCCAGCTCCCCGCGGTGCCCAGCGAGCGCGCGGTGACGGGCACCTGCGCGGCGGCGGGGGCGGCGGCCAGCGCCGCGCCGGCCAGGGCCGCGAGGGCGATGCGATTCGTCTTCATCGCGTGCCTCACGAGCCGCGGACCAGCGGGATCTGCGCCGAGACCGTCACCGGCTCGCGCTGCCCGTTGGCCACGGTGGTCTCGAACTGGTGGGTCAGGCGGATGTACGCCTGCGCGCCCGCGTAGTCCACCGTGAGGGTGTACAGCGTTTCGCTGCGGGTGGCCGCGCTCTCGCCGGTCACCTTCACGTTGGTGAGCGTCACGCGGCCGGCGGTCTCGGTGACGGTCGTCTGCGCGGTGGCGGCGGCGGTGATGCGCACGGGGATGGTGGCGGCGTTAGCGCGCGAGGCCAGGCGCACGCGCACCGGGGCCAGCATGGTCAGCGCGCCCGTGGCCGTGGCGCCGTTGATGGCGATCTGCCCGGAGAGCTGCGGATACACGATGGCCGCGGTGTCCACCAGCGTCAGCAGGTTCTGGCTGACTTCCACCGTCAGGCCCGCGCAGCGCTTGCCCGGCGCGCCGCAGTCGCCGCGCAGGGTGCGGGTGGGCGCGGTGGCGGCGGCATGCGAGACCGCGGGAAGGCGGACGGCGGCCACGCTCCCCAGCGGCTGCGCGCGCAGGACGGCGGCGGCCTCGGGGATCACGGCCTGCACGGTGCCCAGGGCGGTGATCTGCCCGCGCAGCACGCCGGTGGCCAGGTCGATCCCGGCGTCGCCGGCTTCCACCAGGCCGCCGGGGGTCTGCACGACGACGGACGCGAGCCACGCGTTCTCGGCGCGGTTCACGTTCAGGTCCACGTCGGCGGCCTTGGCGAGGGCCAGGCCGGCGGGCTGCAGCACGAAGGCGTTCACCGAGGCGGCGGTGCCGCTGGGGGTGGACGCGGGGGCCACGGTGGGGGTCAGCGACACCTGGGTGCCGGCCGCCACCGCGCCGGCCGGGAGCTGCACCGACGCCCCGGCGGGGGTGCTGACGGCGCCGCCGGCGTCGCCGATGGTGCGCACCACGGGCTCGTCGGTCTGCTCGAAGGGGAGCTGCTGCCCCTTCTCGCACGCGGCGAGGGTGGCAAGGGCGAACGCCGCGAGGGCGAATGAACGATTCTTCATGACGAACTGCCGTCCTGGTCTGCTGGTTTCGGGGCGTGACCGGCGTGGCGCGGACCCCCTGCGTTCCGCGATGCGGCCTGCCGATCGCGTGCGGCGCCCAATGCGCCCACGTGGTCGTGTGTCTGCCGTCCGAAGCGCCTGAGCGGGGCGCGCGCGAGTGCTCGTGGCGTGCGATGGGTGATCGGCCCGACTGGCGTGGCGGGGCAGGGGCCCGCGGTAGCCTCGTAGCTTTGCGTCGCCGCCTTTCGGCGGGTTTGCCGTACCGGATTGCGTGGGGTTCGCGCGCCAGATGCGCGAGAACCACAGCGATGCATAGGAAAAATTCGTTCCCACGAACACCCTCCTGAAAATCCTTGCAACTGCATGAGTTTGATTAAGATAGGGTGAGACCAGGCGTTTCTCCTGCGATGCATTTCGCACCGCGCCGGGCAATTTGCGGGGAGGATGAATCGGGCGGTTCTGCGTGAGGGATGCGCGCCCGGAGGGCCGGGAACGCGGCGGCGCGCGCGCGGAACCGTCGGCGTGGCAAGAGGTTGGCGCCGCCGTGGGCCCGGCGCCGTTGGGCACGGCGGTATCGTGCCCTACGGCGCGCGCAGCCCGGTTCCGCGCTCCAGCGCGGAACACGCCCAAGGACCGCGGTTCATCCGTAAACAACGAAGCGCCCCGCGGCCGGAGCCACGGGGCGCTTCATCTTTCGGTCGACCGAAGGCGGGGTTAGCAGTACTGCTGGAAGGCGTTCACCAGGTCGGTGGCGATGGCGTCGGCGGTGCGGCCCTCGATCTGGTGGCGCTCCATCATGTAGGCCACGTCGCCGTCCTTGAGCAGCGCGATGCTGGGGGACGAGGGCGGGTAGCCGGTGATGTACTGCCGCGCGCGGGCGGTGGCCTCCAGGTCCTGCCCGGCGAAGACGGTGGTCATCTTCGCGGGCTTCTTCTCCGACTGCTGCAGCGCCATGGCGATGCCGGGGCGCGCGTTGCGGGCCGCGCACCCGCACATCGAGTTCACCACGAGGAGCGTGGGCTCGTTCGCCCCGGCGAGGGTCTGGTCCACCTCGTCGGCCGTGCGCAACTCCTGCACGCCCAGGCGCGTGAGCTCCTGCCGCATCGGGGTGATGAAACGTTCATCGTAAGGCATTCGCCACCTCTTTCGTTTTACGTGGTTCTCAACGGCCCGTCCGGCCGATCGTTCACCGCTGTACGATCCCACAATCTACCATCCTCCGCAAGCGCCGTACACCGGGGCCCTCATCCCCCGGCCCCTTCTCCCGAACTGCAGGAGAAGGGGTGACGCCGGAGAGGAGGAGGCGCGCTTCTCAGCCGCGAGGGTTCGGGACCCAGGGGACGTCCTCAAGCCCGGCGCGCTTGTTCGCGAGGCGGGCGAGGGTGAACAGCAGGTCCGACAGGCGGTTGAGGTAGATCACCAGCGCGGGGTCGACGGTCACCTCGCGCGCCAGCGTGACCACGCGCCGCTCGGCGCGCCGGCAGACGGTGCGCGCAAGGTGCAGCGCCGCCGCGGCCGGGGAGCCGCCGGGAAGGATGAAGCTCTTGAGCGGCTCCAGCTCGGCGTCGGCGGCGTCGATCCACCCCTCCAGCGCGGCGGCGCGGGCGGGGTCCAGCGGGGCGATGTACGCGTTCTCGCGGCCACCGTCTTCGGGCGCGGGGGTGGCCAGGTTGGCGCCGATGGTGAACAGGTCGGCCTGCACCTGCCGCAGCCCGTCGGCCAGCGCCGCCTCGCCGGCCTCCTGGAGATGGACGATGACGACGCCGAGGGTGGAGTTCAGCTCGTCCACCTCGCCGTAGGCGTCCACGCGCACGTGGTCCTTGGGTACGCGCCCGCCGCCGAACAGCCCGGTGTCGCCGCGGTCGCCCGTCCTGGTGTAGATCTTCATCGCGCTCCGTTGGGGGCGGCCGCGTCGAGCCCGCGGAGCGCGGCGCGGCCCAGCGTCCATTCCAGCCACAGCAGCCGGCGCAGCACCTTGCGCGGCGTCCATTCCTCGCCGTCCAACTCCAGCCACAGGTCGCGGCGCCCCGGGTCCAGGTGCCCCAGGTGCTGGACCACCAGCGCCATGGCGGCGTCCAGCCGGCCCAGCGTGGCCTCGGGGGTGCCGGCCATGGGGGAGGCGCCCAGGCGGCTGAGCGTCCACCACTGCGCGCGGGCCAGCTCTTCCAGCACGTCGCGCACGGTCATCCCGCCCTCCACCGGCGCGTCGAGCGCGGCGTCGACCTCGCGGCGCGGGATGGCGCGGATCCGCGCGAGCACCAGGCCGCGCAGGTCGCCCAGCAGCCGCACGCCGCGTTGCAGCTCGTCGTCGTCCAGCGGGCGGTACTCGGCCTTGAACAGCACCGAGGTCTCGCCGGTGGAGACCTGCGCCTCACTGACCATCCACTCGTCCACCGCGATCTCGAGCACCGCCTCGCGCGGCGGCACGGGCTCGCCGACGGTTTGCAGGAAGCGCAGCCAGTCGAGGTACCGGCGCTGGAACACCTCCACCGCCTCTTCCATCGATTCGCCCGTGCCGGCGCACGCGGCCCCGTCCAGCGCGAACGCCCAGCAGTGCCCGTCCGCCCCCTGCTCCACGCCCACGGACACGCGGGGGGAAACTCCTTTATCCATCAAGACCAGCTTCCTGGATCAATGTCCACAGGAATGTAGGCCGCGCAATGGTATCTCTCGCGAAAATGCGAGTAAACTCGCGGCTACGACGGCACGCAGTCCGCCTTCGCGGACATCGGTTCAGCGGGGCGACGGGCGATGGTGCGTCGGGCGGCACCCGCGCCCTCTCCGGCCGCCTGAGGGCGTCCACCTCTCCCGTACCGGGAGAGGTTGCCGCGCCGGCATCGGCTCGCTTCGATGTTTCCGTAGCGAATCGTCCGATGTGCTCCCCCTCCCCCGCGGAGCGGGGGAGGGGGCCGGGGCATAAGCGCTAACCTTGCGTTCTACTAGCATGCAACGAAACGGCTTAGCTGCACTTTCCGTTTACGGTTGCGCTCCCGCAGAAGAGTTGCGAGGCGCGGTCCGTTGCGGAGGAGTTCGCTG
>DASWMA010000460.1:0-5685 GCA_036399995.1 Longimicrobium sp.
GGGCGGCCGCCCGACCTGCCGCATGGCCCCCCGGAGCGTTTCGCACAGGGCGCGAATCTCCTGATCCGGGTCCGGCGGGAGGCTCCGGGGCGGCCCGCTCCGGCGGCTCACTTCGCCAGCGCCGCCTCGACCCGCGCCCGCAGCGCGCGGGCGCTCTGGCGCATCATCCCCCGGAGCTCCGTCATGTTCTTCTTCCCCCAGTACATGTTGGCGACGCTGTCGTAGGCGTCGCGATCGCTCAGGAACGCTTCCACGTCCACCGGGAACGGCCGCCGGCGAGGCCCTGCCGGTAGGTAGAAGAGCGGGTTCGCCATGGCGAGCGAGTCCTGGTGCGACCGTATCATCAGCTCGATCCCCTCCGAGAAGTCGAGGGCGCTGCTGAGCTGTTGCGAGGCTCGCATCCACACCGCCTCGGCGGCGAGCTGCTCCGCCGTGAACGTCCGGTTCTCGGCGAGATACGCGGTGACGGCGGTGCGCAGCGCCAGATCCCGCAGGAGAGCGAGATCGCCCGTCGCGACCAGCGCTTCGGCGGTGCCCAGGATCGGCCGGCGGGGTTCGTACCAGGTCGCGTTGATCGCCCAGACCAGCACGGAGTCGCGCGGGGGGCGTTCGGGGGTGAAGAACGCGTGCAGGAGCATCACGCCCGAGCGGTCCCGCACGCGATGGACGGAGTCGTCCCGCAGCACCAGCCGCTCGGTCTCGAGGAGATCGGCCCGGAGCTGGCGAAGGTACTGCTGCTCGTGGTCGCGATCTTCGCGGCCGTCCGCCCACGACTGGATGGCCAGCGCCACCAGGATCCCCGCCACCACGATCGTCAGCTCGGCCGCGAGCCAGCGGATGCGTGACCACGACCACTCGGCCACGCGTGCCGCGGCGCGCGTGCGGTCCGGCGGCACTGCCGGGGGCGGATCTGGCTCGACGGCGACCGTCATGGAAAACCTCGGGGTGGACGAATCGCCTGACCGGCGAAGGAGGCCGCCCGGAGACGCGCGTGGCGGCGTGGGGCTGGGAACGAGGCGGGACGCGCGGAGGGGTGACGCACCGCGATGCCGTATATGCCACGGCCGCACGCCATCGGGGTGTGACGCGGTATTCTACCTGTTTCACCCCGGCGCTTGCCAGCGCCGGCGCGCCCGGACGAACGCGGGGACGGGGCTCGGCCGGCAGGTTCGGCGCGGGAGGGGGCGCGTGGGTCGATCGAGGCCGAGCAAAGCGGCGTCGCGCTGGTGTGACGGACGAGCGTCCCGTGTCGGCGGGGCTCACCGCTTCTGCCGCGAATGAAGGAGCCCGGCACGACCACCGTGCGGGCTCCTTTCTGCTGTCGGGCCGTCCGCGCAGTCACACGCGCCGGCGCGGTTCCACCCGCGGCTAGCGGTCCGCCCCCCCGGCGGCGCGGCGGAGCTCGGCGATGTCGAGCTTCTTCATCCGCAGCATCGCCTCCATCGCCCGCTGCGCGCCCGGCGAGCCGCCGTCGGCGAAGATCTCGTCCATGAAGCGCGGGACCACCTGCCACGACACCCCGTAGCGGTCCTTCAGCCAGCCGCACTGCTGCGCCGCGGGGTCGCCGCCGTCGCCCAGCTTCTTCCAGTAGTGGTCGATCTCTTCCTGGGTGGCGCAGTGCACCTGCAGCGAGATCGCCTCGTTGAAGGTGAACACCGGCCCGCCGTTCAGCGCGGTGAACGCATTCCCGTCCAGCTCGAACGCCACGGTCATCACCGAGCCCGGCGGGCGGCGGTGGATCTCCTGGCCCGCCTCGCCGTACCGCGTGGTGGCCGTGATCCGCGAGTTGGGGAAGATGCCCGTGTAGAAGCGGGCGGCTTCTTCGGCCTGGTCCGCGAACCAGAGGCAGGGGCTGATGCGCTGGGTCGTCGCCATGGTTCCATCTCCTGTCGATGTGAGAATCCGGCCCGCCGTGGGCCGCTCGCACACAGGAGTCGGAGCCGGCCCCCGCGTTCTCTACATCGCCCGGAATCCCGCGTCGGCAGCAGACGGATCGGCCGCCCGCATCCGCCGCGGCCGGGCTTCGGTCATCGCGATGCCTCGCCACTCCACCCGGGCAGCGCCTGCTCCAGCGCCTCGCGCATCCGCCGCACGTGGGAGCCGGGCCAGTAGAGCCGCCCGCAGCCGGGGCAGCGGCGGGTGGGGCCGGCCAGGCCGCGGGCGCTCGCGGGGAGCAGCGCATCGGCCTCGTCCGCGGCCAGCGGCGGCGCGAGCGGTGTGTTGCAGATGAGGCAGCGCGTGAAGAGCTCGCGCGGCGGCTGCAGCGCCAGGGCGGCGACCACCTCCCGCAGCTGCTCGAGCGGCGCGTCACGCCGGATCTCGAGCGCCCGCGCGGGGCGGAGCTCGCGCAGCAGGTGCCGGTCGCGGGTCAGCAGCACCCGGTCCTCGGCCTCGGCCAGGCGCACCAGCGCGGGGTCGGGAGCGTGCCGTCGTACGCCGTGTCGAACCCCAGCACGCGCAGCCAGCGCGCGAGCCGGCCGAGCATGGCGTCGGCGAAAAAGCGGGGCGAATCCATACCCGGCTCCGCTGCCATGCGCATGCCACGCCCCCGCTGTCGCCCAGGCCGGTGACGAGGACGGGTTCGGCTCGCCGGTTGCGGAGGGCGCGGTTCTGGGGTAGATGTGCCACGGACGATTCGTGCACGAGCACACCTGCGGCGCGGTGTTCACGAAACGCTCGGCCGCAGTCCCGACCTGGACCTGACCGGACCCTCATGGCCCGTCGCTGCTCGCAGTTCCCGTGGCTCCGCGCCTTCGTCGTCGCTGGCGGGCTCCTGCTGTCCGCCACGCCCGCCCCGGCGCAGCGGGGCGTGATCCTGAGCGCCGTTCCGGAGCAGCCGCGCCCCGGTGCACGCTACGTGATCTACCTGCACGCCCGAATCGTCGAGCAGCAAGGCCCCCACCCCACCGACGAGCGCTTCGGGACCTACGAGTATCAGCAGATCCTCGACACCCTGGCGGCTTCGGGAGCCGACGTGATCTCGGAGCAGCGTCCGCAGGGGACGGACTTCCGCGCGTTCGGTTCACGCGTCGCGGACCAGGTGCGCCGGCTCCTGGCCGCGGGCGTTCCGGCGGACCGGATCGCTGTGGTGGGCTTTTCGAAGGGCGGAGCCATCGCGATGGTCGCCTCGGCGCTTCTCGCGAATCCGCGAATCGCCTTCGTGTTCCTCGGCTCGTGCGGCGATTGGGTGAAGGGCCGCGACGACGTGGACGTACGCGGGCGGCTCCTCTCGATCTACGAGGCGTCGGACGAGCTGGGGACCTCGTGCGAGCCTCTCTTCGCCCAGGCGAGCGCACCGGGCGAGCACCGCGAGGTCCGCATCGCGACGGGAGCCGGGCACGGTGCCTTCTTCCGCCCACGCCCGGAGTGGCTCGCCCCGATGTTCCAGTGGGTCGGGAGCCACCAGCTCCAGCACTCCGTCACCCCTCAGCCGCGAGCCGTGTCGGATCGCCCACCTGCTGGTTCAGCGCGACCGCCTCGGCGGTGAGCCGCTGCGCCGTCGCCGGCGCGAGGGTGTCGCCCTCGCGCAGCTCCACGGTCGCCATCTCGTACTTCCCTCCGGGCTTGAGCCGCGGTTCGATCGCGCGCAGGCGCTGCCCGCGCCAGAAGCCGAAGAGCACCCGCTCATCCTCGGCGCGGATCAGGAGCACGGGCCCGTTCGCCAGGTAAACGAGGTGGCCCCACTTGATCACCTCGTCGAGCTGGGCGGCGCCGCGCACCGCCGCCCGCAGCTCCTCGACGCACGCGCGACGCCACCCCGTCAGCGCGGCCACGTAGGCGTCGGGGCTTTCGGCAGGGATCGACCGCTTCATCCACCCCCCCGGTGATGTGGCCGCCAGCTCACCCGCGAAGCACGGGGTACGATGCCGGCCGCGCGTCCACGGCAGCGCCACCCCGCCGCCACCATGCCAGCCGACGTCAGGTCGGCTCGCGCATTTTACGCAGGTAGCTCTCGACCGCTGCGTTGTACTCCGCCCTGGAAACCCGTCTGGGTTCCACACGTTGCGGGTGGTCCGCCGGGCTCCACGGCGCCGACTTGAGCCGGCTCTCGACGGTGTCCGGCAACTGTACCAGCCCGAGTCCCTTCGTGTCCCCCACGACCGCACGACCGGCGTCCGTCACCTCGAAGGTACCATCGGCGTGCCGGACGACATAACCGGCACGGCCGAGCCGGCTCAGCGCGCCGTTCACCTCTCCGCGCCCCATGACCGAGTAGTTCATCGCGTCACCCCTCATGAGGATGCACGCCAGCGGGATGCGGCCGCTGCCGCAGTTGGCAAGCGCCGCGAGGAACCAGGCGTCGGACCGGAAGAACCGCGGGCGCGCGGTGGCCGAGGTGCCGATGGGGTCGGCCCCCCAGATCGCCGACCAGACGAAACGCGCAGGGATGATGAGAATCGCGCTCAGGACGACGATCGCCCCCACAGCGGCCCACAGCGGATACTTCGAACCGAAGTGCTTGAAGCGCTGAAAGAACATTTCGCTCACCCTGCGGTTGAGTTGTTCCCAGAACGTGCGATTGCCGGACATTCGGTGCCCACGCGCATCAAGCAGCAGGGTGAAGAGCAACCGGCGTTTCCAACCAGGGATCGATCACTTCTGCTGTGATGACGGTGTGTGCCGCTTCTGCAGGACCCAGGTGGTCATGCAGCGCTGGTTCTGCACGTTCGTGGTCTTGATCGGGTCCAGGAGCTCGGCCTGGAGCCGCTCCGTCCACTCCAGGAGCATCGCTTCATCCACGACGAATCGCACCGTGCCGTCCGGCAGACGGGCGCGCCCGTTCCCATCCGTGGCGACGGGCCTCTCCAGGCCGATCACCGATGCCAGCCGCGCGAAGAAGAGCCCGCCGGGCCGAAGGACGCGCCACATCTCCACCAGCATCCGCCCGAAGTGATCCTCGCTGTCGGCGAAGTGGAGCACCGCGCTGCACACGACCGCGTCGACGGCTTCGTCGGCCCACGGAAGAGAATCGAGGTCGCCGGCCTGGAAGTGCTCGGCCGGGAGCGCGGGGGCGATCTCGGCCGCCAGGGCACGCACCCGGGCGATGGCGGCCCGGTCGCGGTCGATGCCGAAGACGTCGAACCCGGAGCGAAGGAAATACACGAGGTTGCGGCCGCTTCCGCACCCCGCGTCCAGGATGCGCGATCGTCGGTCGAACCGGCCGCGCAGCAGCTGGTCGAACAGGTAGATGTCGATCTCTCCGAATGCGTTCCGGATCTCGGCGCTGCGATTCACGGTGTGGGGCTGCACGGGGCCGGGGCTGGGGATTGTCGAGGAGCGTGCGCCGCGTTCGTCGGCCGCGACGATTCGCTGGAGCGCGACCGGTACGGAGCGGGAGCTCAGGAAACACGCTGGACCACGCCGGCGTCGGCCGCGCGAGGCCCCGTGTCGAACACCACCAGCGTGCCGCCGGCGACCTGGTCGCGCGCCTCGTCGTCCGTGAGCCACGGACGCTCCCCGTCGCGCACCCGGTGGAAGTGGATGACCGGGTCCGAGAGTTTCGTCACGTAAACGCGGAACCTGTACTCTGGGAAGTCGGCGGCGAGCTTCGCGAGCCACATCGCGCCCACCTTGCGCGCCAGCTCCCACGCCGCCGCGAACTCCGCGCTCGCCGCGTCGGGCACCTCGGTATCCCACTCGGCGTCGCGCACCATCGGCACGCGCCAGGTGAACAGGTCCTGCACG
>DASWMA010000461.1:0-5417 GCA_036399995.1 Longimicrobium sp.
CGCCAGGATCGCCGCGAGCACGGCGCGCCGGCCCTCCGCCTCGCCCTCGACCGACGAGCGGGCCAGGTCCGCCGCGATCGCGCCGCCGCCGTCCACGGGCAGCCCTTCCAGCGCGTCGCGGGCCAGGGCGGCGCGCTGCTCCAGCGAGCCCCAGAACGCCCGCCGCGCCTCGCCGCCGAGCGCGTCCAGCCTTTCCGCCAGCCGGCCGCGCGCGGCGCGCCACCCCTGCTCGGCGGCGCGGACGTTCTCCTGCTCGCGGTCGAACGCCGCCTGCGCGGCCTTGCGGTCGGCGCGCAAGGCGTCGTACGCGGCCAGGGCGTCGCGGTGCTCCACGCGGAGCTCCGCCAGCCGCGCCTCCAGGTCGAACGCCTCGTGCTCGCGGTACTGGTCCTGGCGGATGGTGAGCCGTCCCTGGTGCTCGGCGCGCTCGCCCGCGAGCCCGGCGCGTACGGCCTCCTGCCGCGCGATCTCGTCGCGCGCGTTCGCCAGGTCGGCCACCAGCCGGTCGCAGGCGGCCTTGCGGCTCCGGTGCTCCTTCGACGAGACGCGGTACGCGGCGGCCGCCTGGCGCGCGCTGGCCAGCACGGTGGCTTCCTGCGGCCCCTCCAGCCCTCGCGCCGCCTCGATCTGGTCGCCCAGCCGGTCCAGCGCCGACTCGATCTCGTCGAGCTTCGAGAACACCTCCGACGCGCCCTCGACGGCCGTGGTCTGGATCGGCGGCAGCGACTCCTTGAGGTACGCTTCCACCTTCTTCGGATTGAGCCCTTCGCCCAGCTTGGGCGTGCGCACCACGTGCAGCATCTCCAGCATGCGCTCGTAGTCGTCCACCGTCTGGAAGCCGAAGAGCGCCTCGTTCACCGCGGCCTTGTAGGCGCGCTGGTCGTCGGTCACGGTGCCGGCGCTCCCCAGCCGGTCGCGCAGCTCGCCGGGGCGCAGCGGGCGGCGGGGCTCCTTCCCGTCGTGCAGGTGGAAGTCGACCTCCACGCGTTTGCCGTGCATCACGAAGCCCCAGCGCTCCACCTTCTGGTTGGTCCAGTCGCGCGAAGAGCGCAGGCCGATCCCCACCGTGGCGAACCGTCCCGTGCGGCCGCGCTCGAACTCGAGCGCGATGTAGGCGGTGCGCTCGCGGTGGTAGTGCGGGCTCTCTTCCGGCGAGTCGTCCTTCCCGATCAGGTAGTAGCGGATGGAGCGGTCGTTGCTCCCCATGGTGTCGACCCGGTCGGGGGTGAGCACCATGTCGAGCACCAGCGTGACGGCGGTCACCAGCACGGTGGACTTCCCCGACTCGTTCTGCCCGGTCAGCATCAGGTTGCCGCGGGCGAAGTGGAACACCTCGGGCTCGTGGAACAGCCAGTAGTTCTGCAGGACCAGCCGCCGGGGGACCCAGCGGTCGGGGTCCGACGCGTGCATCGCGTCGAGCAGCTCGGCCATCCGGGGCGGCGTGCCGCCCAGGCGGAAGAAGTCGGCCTGGATCACGGCTCGCCTCCGTGGCGTTCGGCGTCCGTCTCGCCGCCGTAGTGCGCGGCCAGCCGCGCGGCGGTGGGGAGCACCAGGTACATCCCGGTCTCGTCGGGGCCGCGCATCAGCCCCCACGCCTTCATCTCGTCGAGCAGCTCGCGCGTGAGCGAGCGGATCGGCTGCTCGCGCATCGTCTTCCCCCACTTCGCCCCGAAGCGGGCCTGCAGCTCGGCCACGTCCTGCTCCACCCGCCCCTGGTGCACCAGGAAGCACTCGTCGCCCGCGGGCACCAGCCGCCCCGCCGCCTGCCGGTCGCGCAGCAGCCCGCAGAAGCAGAGCACCGCGTGCGAGATCCCCGACAGCAGGGGGATCGGCGTCTGCACCGCGTCTTCGGCGCGGGCGGGGCGCAGCACGCGGGCGTAGGCGGCGGTCACCTCCAGCTCCCAGTGCGTCAGGTTGCGGATCTGCCGGGCCACGTGCGCCCGCTGGCCTTCGTCGTCGAGCAGGCGGAAGGCGGCGGGGTCGTCGCGGCGGAAGAGCGCGGGGTTCAGCAGCAGGGTGCGGTAGAGGCGGATCTCGTCCGTCCCCTCGGCCGGGGCGGGGGACGACGGCGAGGCGCGGCCCTCCGCCAGCCGCTCCAGCTCGGCCGGGGGGATCGCCACGTGCAGCTTCCAGGCGGCCGCGCCCCACGCGTAGAGCGCGTCGCGCTTCCCGTTCTCGTCGGTCCACTCGTCGGCGCTCCCGTCCTGCAGGCGCAGCACGCCCATCTCCTCGAGCCCGCGGAACACGCGGCGGGCGGCCAGGCGCTGGTCGCGCGAGCCCCAGTCCACGCCGGGCACGCCGGGCGCGGCGGTGCGCACGCGGATCTCCTCGGCGATCTGCGAAAGGGTGAACTTGCGGCCGCCGGTGTGCTCGCCGTACCACAGCACCCACGCCAGCAGCTCGTAGTCGAGCCTCCCGCGCGCCCATTCCGGCCCGTGCGAGGCCTCGGCGCGCGCCGGGGTCTTCACCAGCCGGGCGAACTCGGGGTGCGCCTGCAGCCGCCACCCGGTGAACCAGGTAAACGCGTTCTGCAGGGCGGGGGCGTGGCGGCGGACCTTCTCCAGCAGCGCGCGGTCGGCCTCGGCCGTGATCACGGGGCGGTCGATCAGCGCCTCGGCGCACAGCTTCACCTCCTGCTCCAGCGCGGTGCCGGTGATCATGCGGCCTCCGTGTGGCGCAGCAGGCGGAAGTCGCGCACGTACAGCACGCCGTCGGGGGCCGACACGGCGGCGACCGCGCCGGGGTGGGCGGGGGGGAGGATGCGCACCTGCGACCCGTCGGCCAGGCGCACGTGGCGCCCGGGCGCGCGCAGGCAGTCGCGCACCAGGCGCACCACGCGCGAGCGGTCGGCCGGCGTGCGCAGCGCCAGCCCGTCGAGCCGCAGCTCGCCCCCGGCGAACAGCTCGTTCCAGAAGCGCTCCTCGTCGCGCCGCTGCGCCAGCGCCTCTTCGCGCAGCCGCGCCCGCTCCAGGCTCCCGTCGCGCAGCGTCTCCACCGCGCGGAAGCTCGGGTTGCCGCGGACGCGCGCCTTCAGCTCCACGCTCCACGGCGGCTGCAGCCACACCGAGGCCGCGGGGTCCAGCTCGGGCGCGGCGTCGGCGTTGTAGGCGCGGGTGTGGCGCGGCGTTCCCCAGCCGAACGCGGTGGCGGCCAGGCGGTGCGTGTCGTCGTCGCCGGGAAGGCGGCGGAACGCCCGGGCCAGCAGGCGCAGGTCGCGGCCGCGGTTCAGCGCGTGCCGCCGCTCGGTCACCACGCGCTCGATCTGCTCCACCAGCCCGCGCACGCGGGCGGTGGTCTTCACGTGCAGGATCTCGGCGTCGCCGCCGCGGGCGCTGAAGGTGCGCAGGCCGCGGATCTGCGCCCGGAAGCCGGCGCGCACCTGCTCGTGCGGGCGCAGGTCGCCCTTGCGCTCGCGCTCGTTGCGGGCGAGCGCGTCGGCCAGGAGGTCCACCAGCCCGGCGGCGGCCCAGTCGTCCCACAGGTCGCGGGTGCGCTCCACGAAGTCCTTCAGCCCCAGCGCGAACTCGTCGAGGTAGTCGCGCAGCATCCGCTTGTACCGGAGGAAGACCACCAGGTCGGCCGCGGAGGGCATGCGGTCGTGGTCCAGCTCGCGCAGGTAGCGCATGGCCTGCTCGCGGATCTCGCGCTGCGTGTCTTCGGCCGTGTTCCAGGCGCCTTCCAGCGCGCGCAGGCTCTCGGGCGTCACGCGCGCGGCGTCCCACTCCACCAGCACACGGTTCAGCTCGAGCAGCGCGTCGCGGAGCCGCGCCAGCCGCGTGGTGTCGAGCGACCCGCGCGAGCCGCCCTGGTCGGCCAGGCGGATCAGCATCTCTTCGATCATCCGCGCGCTCTCGCTGATCTGGTAGCGGCGGGCGGCGCGCACGAACTCCTCGATGGTGCGTGCCTGGTTCACGTCGTGCTCCGACACCAGCACGCCCCACCCCTCCAGCGCGCGCAGGTGCGTCTCGCACGCCTCGGCGGTGTAGGCGGGGTGATGGGGATGGCCGCGGCGGATGAACTCGGCCACCTCCGACGGCCAGAGCCAGCCGCTCTCGCCCGATTCGTAGCGATGGTGGAAGAAGCGCACGATCGGCCGGTACAGCGCCGCGTTCTCGGCCACCAGGTAGCTGACCTCGTCGACCTTCTTCATCAGCAGGTCGTCCACGAGCAGCCGTTCGCGTGCTTCCATGCTGCGGATCGGGCGGGGGAGAGGGAAAGGGTGCGGAGCCGGCAACCTACGCACGTCTACGGGTCCGCACCAGTTTCGTCATTCCGTGTAAACTTTGACAGCCATCAGGGGCCGATTTCCTGAACGGAGGCCGCTCCGGTCGTCCGACGCGGGCGGGTGGAGCATGCGAGTGATCTCGCGGCCTCGCGGCTACGACGGCACGGAGTCCGCCTTCACGGCGCCTTCACGGACGTCGCCAGCCGGGTACGACGGGTCTGCGACACCCGTGGTGTCAGCGTCCATCAGCCTCGGCGAACAACCTGGATCGCCAGGGAACCGCCTTGCGGACGCGCTGGATGAAGGCCGGTCTCTTCGCGTACCGCATGCAGAGATCCTCGATGCGGGCCAGCGCCTGGTCTTCGCGTCCGCCGCGGGCGGCCAGGTCGCGGAGGTCTGCGAGCAGCTGCACCGCCTCGTCGTAGCGCTTCGGCAGCCTGGTGGCGATCAGCTCTTCCACCTGCGCCCACAGCTCGTTCTCCCTGCCGACCAGGGTGTCGAGATGCTTCGACCGTGCGGCGGCCTTCGCTGCGTCGGCGCGCGCCTTCTCCCGTGCGGCGCGCTCCGCGGCTTTGCGGCGGCGTTCGGCCTCGCGACGCTCCGCCGCCTCGAAGAGCTCGCCGACGGTGCGCGGCTCGTCGTCGGCAGCGGACGGCCGGTTTTCCGCGCGCAGCCGGCGCACCAGCTCGGCGCCGACCATCGCGCCCTCGCCCTCGGCCACGCGGACGAGCAGCGCCGTCTTCTCCGCATCCGGCAGCGCGGCGATCCACGCCCGGAGCTCGTCGCCGCCGGGCTCGGCGTGCATCGCGGGGCTGCGTTCGGCCGCCACCGCGATCCAGTCTTCGTCGACGCGCAGGAACTCGCAGAACGCCTGTTGCGCCGCGGTGAGCGAGCGCAGCCCGGGCGGAACCGGCGGCTCGGGCTCGTCATCCCCCAGCTCTCCACTCTGCGCGGCCAGGATCCAGGCCAGGTACAGCGCGCGGTGGTCGCCGCTCGCGATCTCGGCACGCACGGGGAGGATCGAGCCGAGCGCGCCGTCATCCTCCTCCAGCCATTCGTCGCCTTCGTGCTCCGACGAGAAGGAGAGGATCACGTGGTCGCCGCTCTCCGACACCGACGCGTGGTCGTCGCTCACGCAGTACCGCTGCGCGAGATCGAGGTCGAGCGAGCGCCGCGGAAGGCGCAGCATCAG
>DASWMA010000462.1:0-4116 GCA_036399995.1 Longimicrobium sp.
GCTCGCCGCGGGGCTGCTGGAGGGCCACGCCGCCGAGGTGCTGGACCTCGATGCACCCACCTGGGACGACCGGCCTGGCACGAACCCGGAGCGCGGCGGCCTGACCCCGGCGCACCTGGCGTACGTGATCTACACCTCGGGCTCCACGGGCCAGCCCAAGGGCGTGATGGTGGCGCACCGCGGCGTGGTGAACCTGGTCGACTGGTACGTGCGGGAGTTCGGGATCTCGGCCGACGACGCGGTGCTGATCGCGACCTCGTACGCCTTCGACCTCACGCAGCGGAACCTGTTCGGCCCCCTGGTGGCAGGCGGCCGGCTGCACCTGGCGGCCGAGCCGTTCGACCCGCGTGGCATCCTCGCGCAGATCGGCGAGAGCCGGGTGACCATGGCGAACCTGACCTCCACGGCGTTCCACGCCCTGATCGACGCGGGCGCGGGTGAGGAGATCGCGGGGATGCGGCTGGTCGTCCTCGGCGGCGAGGCGACGCGGCCGCAGAAGCTGATGGAGCTTCCCTCCCCGCGGCCGGCGTTCGTGAACGCGTACGGCCCCACGGAGTGCTCGGGGGTGGTGACGTACCACCGGCTGGCCGACGACCTGTCGAGCTACGCGGGGCGGTCGGTGCCGCTGGGCGAGCCGATCGCCAACAGCCGGATCTACATCCTGGACGGCGCCGGCGAGCCGGCCCCGGCGGGCGTGGTGGGCGAGCTGTACGTGGGCGGCGTGCAGGTGTCGCGCGGCTACCTGGGCCGCCCGGAGCTGACGGCGGAGCGCTTCGTGGCCGACCCCTTCGGCGGCGAGCCGGGGGCGCGGCTGTACCGCACCGGCGACCTGGGGCGCTGGCGCGCCGACGGGACGATCGAGTTCGCGGGGCGCAACGACTTCCAGGTGAAGGTGCGCGGCTTCCGCGTGGAGCTGGGCGAGGTGGAGGCGCGGCTGCGCGAGCACCCGGCGGTGCGCGACGCGGTGGTGGTCGCCCGCGAGGCGAGCCCGGGCGACCAGCGGCTGGTGGCCTACTGGGTGGGCGACGAAGCGGCAGCCGGGGCCGAGGCCCTGCGCCGGCACGCGGGCGAGCGGCTGCCGGAGTACATGGTGCCCGCCGCCTACATCCACCTGGAGAAGTTCCCCGCCACCCCCAGCGGCAAGCTCGACCGGCGGGCGCTCCCCTCGCCCGAGGGCGACGCCTTCGCGCGGCGCGACTACGCGGCGCCCGAGGGCGAGATGGAGGAGGCGCTGGCCGAGATCTGGAGCGAGGTGCTGGGGGTGGAGCGCGTGGGCCGGTGGGACCACTTCTTCGAGCTCGGCGGCCACTCGCTCCTCATCGTCCGCGTCGTCTCGCGCATCCGGCAGGTGCTGGGCGTGGAGGTGGAGCTCGGCACGGTGTTCGAGCGCCCGGTGCTGAACGAGCTGGCCGACGCGCTCCTCGACATCCAGCTCGCCCAGTTCGACCCGGACGAGCTCGCGGGGCTGGTCTCGTCGCTCGGCGGGCTCGGCCTCGACCACGACCCGGCCGAAGACGACGGCGCCTCCCTCGCCCGGGAGCCCGCGCGATGACCGGCCTGAAGACCGGCCGGCGCGCCGGCCCGGCCCCTCGCGTGAGGACGGCCCCGCGCTCCGGCACCACGGCGGATCACCGGGTCCCCGGCGCGATGGCGCCGGCCGGAGCCGCCCGCCCCCCGGTACGGGTGCACATGCCGGAAGTTCACGCGTGGCTGCGCGTTCCCCGAACGCCACGCCACGCGCGACACTCGATGATAGATCTCCAACCGCCCATGGCACATGTCGACTGATCAAAAACGGAGCGTCGCCGATCGCCTGGCGCTGGTGCGGCTGGCGCAGGCCGCGGGGCTGAAGCAGGCCCGGGCGGAGCTGCCCGCGATCGAGCGGGTGGACCGGAGCGAGCGCTTGCCGCTCTCGTTCGCGCAGCAGCGCCTCTGGTTCCTGGAGCAGATGGGCGGGCTGGGGAGCGCCTACCACATCCGCGCGCGCATGAACCTGCGCGGCGAGCTGGACCGCGCGGCGCTGGTGCGCGCGCTGGACCGGCTGATGGAGCGGCACGAGGCGCTGCGCACCACCTTCTCGGCGGTGAATGGCGAGCCGGAGCAGCGGATCGCCCCCGAGACCACCCGCTTCCACCTGGTGGAGAACGACCTGGCCGGCCAGGGTGGGGAAGCGCTCGAGCGCCTGGTGGCCGAGGAGCACAACGCGCCCTTCGACCTGGAGCGGGGGCCGCTGATCCGGGGGCGCCTGGTCCGCCTGGCCGAGGACGATCACGTCCTCCTGCTCACCATGCACCACATCGTCTCCGACGGCTGGTCGACGGGGGTGCTCTTCGACGAGCTGGGCCGGCTCTACGCCGCCTTCCGGGCGGGCGGGGAGGATCCGCTCCCGCCGCTCCCGGTCCAGTACGCCGACTACGCGGCGTGGCAGCGGCGCTGGGTGCAGGACCAGGTGCTGGAGGCGCAGGCGGGCTACTGGACCAGGACGCTCTCCGGGGCGCCGCAGGTGCTCGAGCTGCCGACCGACCATCCGCGTCCGCAGCGGCAGGACCACGCGGGCGCGTCGCAGCGGCTGACGCTCGACGCGGAGCTCACGGCGGGGCTGAAGGCGCTGTCGCGGCGGCACGGGACCACGCTGTTCATGACGCTGCTCGCCGGCTGGGCCACGGTGCTGGGGCGGCTGGCGGGGCAGCACGACGTGATGGTCGGCACGCTCACGGCCAACCGGGGGCGGCGGGAGATCGAGGGGCTGATCGGCCTGTTCGTCAACACGCTGGCGCTCCGGGTGGACCTCTCGGAGCAGCCCACGGTCGCCCAGGTGCTGGCGCGGGTGAAGGCGCGGGCGCTGGAGGCGCAGGCCAACCAGGACATCCCCTTCGAGCAGGTGGTGGAGCTGGAGAAGCCGGAGCTCAGCCTGTCGCACACGCCGCTCTTCCAGGAGGTGATCAACTGGAGCGACGCGCCGCGCGGCGGCGCGGAGCTGCCGGGGCTGCGGCTGGGCGGCGCGCCCGGGGCGCGGCAGACCACGGCGAAGTTCGACCTGATGCTCGTGCTCTCGGAGGTGGACGGGCGGATCGTGGGCGGGATGGAGTACGCCACCTCGCTCTTCGAGCGGGCGACGATGGAGCGGCACGTGGGCTACCTGCAGCGCGTGCTGGAGCAGATGGCCGCCGACGACGCGCGGGTGGTGGACCGGCTGGAGCTGCTCGACGCAGCCGAGCGGCGCCTGGTGGTGGAGGAGGCGAACCGGACCGAGGCCGCGTATCCGCGGGACGTGTGCGTCCACGACCTGTTCCGCGCGCAGGCGGCGCGGACGCCCGGGGCCGTGGCGCTCTCGTGGCGGGGCGAGCGGTGGACGTACGGGGAGCTGGACGCGCGGGCCAACCGGATCTCCAACGCGCTGCGGCGCCGCGGCGTGGGGCCGGAGACCCGCGTGGGCATCTGCCTCCCGCGCACGCCGGAGGTGGTGGCCGCGATGCTCGGCGTGCTGGGCGCGGGCGGCGCGTACGTGCCGCTGGACCCGGCGTACCCGCGGGAGCGGCTGGGCTACATGCTCGAGGACGCCTCGATCACGCTGGTCATCACCGACTCGGCGCTCGCGGACCGTCTCCCGCAGGGCGCGGCCGCGCTGCTCCTCGTCGACGGCGACCGCGACGCGATCGCGGCGGAACCGGCCGACGCGCCGGAGAGCGGCGTGGAGCCGGAGAACCTGTCGCACGTCATCTTCACCTCCGGGTCGACCGGGCGGCCGAAGGGGGTGATGATCCGCCACTCCTCGACCGTCGCCCTGCTGTACTGGCTGCGGGAGATCGTCACCGACGAGGAGCGCCGGTCCGTCCTCTTCTCGACGTCGATCAACTTCGACGTCTCCGTCGCCGAGATCTTCGGCACCCTCGCCTGGGGCGGGACGCTGGTGATCGCCGAGAACGCGCTGGAGCTGGCGACGCTCGGTGAAGAGGTCGTCTACGCCAGCATGGTCCCCAGCGCGGCGGCGGAGCTGCTGAGGAGCGGCGGCATCCCGGCGTGCGTGAAGACGCTGAACCTGGGCGGCGAGGCGCTGCCGACCGCGCTGGCGCAGGGGCTGTACGCGCTGGAGACGGTGGAGAAGGTCGGCAACCT
>DASWMA010000463.1:0-2984 GCA_036399995.1 Longimicrobium sp.
GTGATCGTGGCACGCCCCGCCCGCCGCCGCGCCACCAGCATCGCCGCGATCGCCAGCACCACGGCCACGATGCCGAGGTACGCGCCGTACTTGAGCAGGGTGCGCAGGCCGGTCATCCAGTGCCACAGCCCCATCCGGGCGCCCGGGCCGGCGCCGCCCACCATCAGCATCGCCAGCACCCCCACGGCCAGCGCGATGATGGCCAGGGTGCGCCCGGGGCCGGGTCCGGGGCGTGCGGCGGGAGTTTCGTCGCTCATGCGGCGGTTCCGGTTGAACGGTTGCGGATCTTCTTCCAGGCGATGGGCACCAGCGACAGCGTGCCCAGCAGCGCCAGCGCCACCAGGGTCTCGCGGTCGAACAGGTCGCTGCCCGACTGCAGCGTGGCCAGCCGGCGCCCCAGGTTGCAGTACACGAAGGTGCCCGGGACGATGCCGATGAAGGTGGCGGCCACGTACGTCCGCACCGTCACCGGGGTGAAGGCGGAGACCAGGTTCACCATCCAGAACGGGAACACCGGCACCAGCCGCAGGAAGAGGAGGTAGCTGAACGCGTCTTCCTCGAACCCGCGCGACAGCCGCTGCAGCCGCGGGCCCATCTTCCGCCTTGCCGCGTCGGCGAACAGGTAGCGCGCGGCCAGGAACGCCAGCGTCGCCCCGATGGTGGCGGCCACCACCACCACCGCCGTCCCCACCCATCGCCCCAGCAGGAACCCCGACGCCAGCGTGAGCAGCGCCGCCTGCGGCAGGCTCAGCGCGGTCAACACGATGTACGCCGCGGCCACGCCCACGATCACCGTGGCGTAGTTGCGCTCGGTGAACTCCAGCATCCGCGCGCGGTTCGCCTTCAGCGCGCCGAAGTCGAGCCAGCGGTGCCCGCCCAGCGCGAAGAAGGCGGCGATGGCGCCCACGATCACCGCGGCCAGCGCCAGCTTCTTCCAGTTCCACCCGCGCGGCCCGTCCGCGGCATCGCCCTGCCCGTCGGCGGGCGTGGCGTCCACGGCTTCGTCCGCCGTGCTGCGGAAGGGGGTCACGAAGACGCCCTTGCGGCGCCCCGGGAGAACGGCTTCATTCGCAGGCTCCGGTTCCGCTCCGCGCCGGGTCGTGGATGCGCGCGGGGCGGGGTTCCAGCGGGTGAGGTTTGATCGCCAATGTAGCGCGGGGCGGGTGCTGAGCAAAGCGGCCCCGGCAGATGTACGACTGCCGTGCTTTCGGTGGATCTGGATGCATCCACGCCGCCACGGTTACCGAAGGGAGGGGGGATGACGACACCCAGCAGCGAGCGCCACCACCGCGCCGCCGCCGGCCGCGGCCCGGTGCCGGTGGCCGTGGTGACGGTGAGCGACAGCCGCACGGCCGAGACCGATACCAACGCGTGGCTGCGCGAGGCCGTCGCCGCCGCGGGGCACGCCGACGGCGGCTACCGCGTGATCCGCGACGAGCCGGAGCAGGTGGCCGCGGCGCTCGACGAGCTGTGCGGGGGAGACGCGCGGGTGGTCGTGTTCAACGGTGGCACCGGGATCGCGCCGAGAGACACCACCTACGACGTGCTGGCGCGGATGATCGAGAAGCCGCTCCCCGGCTTCGGCGAGCTGTTCCGGATGCTGAGCTGGGAGCAGGTGGGCGCGGCGGCCATGCTCTCGCGCGCCACGGCGGGCGTGTACCGCGGGCGCGTGGTCTTTTCGCTCCCCGGCTCGCCCGCGGCGGTGCGGCTGGCGTGGGAAAAGCTGATCGCGCCCGAGATCGAGCACGTCGCGTGGCTGGTGGAGGGCTGACGCCGTCGAGGGTGATGCCGGATCCGGGTAAAGGCTGTCGTGCCCCGTCCACCGGCGGCTAAAGCCGCAGCAACAACTACGAAAAGCCTCGCAAACTGCGCGAGGCTTCCTCGTTGCGAGATTGCGGCGTTCCTTCATCCTTCGTGGTCACGGGAAGCCGGGTCGTGACTCAGGATCACATCGTTCCTGGTCTTCGTAGAACGTCAACTCATCAGCCGGATCCGGAGCAGTCTTCCCTGAAGGAAGCAACGGTTGACGTCGTTGGAGCCTCGCGCAGTTTGCGAGGCTTCTCGTCGTTGTTGCTGCGGCTTCAGCCGCCGGTGGACGATGGGTTCCAGCCGCGGCAGTCGCCGGGGGTGGCATGGACCGCCGCGGCGACGTTCCACCCTCCCTCCTGTGGCCCCGCCTCGGACGTGCGGGCGCTCACGCGGCCCGTGACACCCGTGGCGCTGACGCCGAGGATCAGCACGTAGCCGTCGCTCAGCCGCAGCCCGGTGCCGCCGCTGCGCTCCAGCCACACCTCCGGCCCGCGTGACAGGGGCGTAAAGGCTACCCGCGGGAGAAGCTTCTTCACCCAGATCACGCCGGCGCTGCGGTCCACCAGCCGCAGGGTCATCATCTCCGTGCCATCCACGCTCTGCACGCAGAACGAGGCTTCGCCGGCCAGCGGCGTGCTCGCCTGGCTCGTGCCCAGCTCGCCCGTGAACGTGCCGGTGGGCGGCGGCGGAGGGGGCGGCGGACCTCGCCCGTCCGACTGCGCCGGGCCCGCCGAGTTGCAGCGGCCGAACACCATCTCGCCCACCCGCTCGGCGGTGAACGTGGCCTCGATACGCACCCGGCTCCCGTCGCGCCGGTCCAGGGCATCGGCCGCGACAGCGCCGGCCAGCCGCTCCGCGGTGACCGAGGTGATGCGCACCGTGCCCGCCGTTGCCGTGTACGTACCCGGGCCGCCGCCCATCCGGGCGCCGTAGCTGACGGAGGCCCGCGAAGGCCCGGCGGTCACGGAGATCTCGCCGGGTGCCGGGTCGCTCGAGGCGAAGCTCACGAACACGTAACGCCCGCCCTGCTCCAGCAGCACCTGGGTCCGCTCGTCGCCGGGCCTCGTGGAGGTGCACGCGAGCGCGCGGCCCGTGAACCGCGCCTCCGCGCCGCCCGTCACGGTGACGTCGAAGCCGGGCTCCTGCGCATGGATGGCCGTGGCGAGGGCGCAGGC